>JAGVBT010000151.1 GCA_020059605.1 Deltaproteobacteria bacterium | reverse complement strand
ATCGGCGTGGTGGACGACCAGGGAAACATCATCTGGGGCGATCAACTAATGATCCTCTTTGCACGCGAGATATTGAAAGTGGAAAAAGGGGCAACTTTTGTGGCCGAGGTAAAATGTTCTCAGAATTTATTTAACGATATTCAAAGGCGCGGCGGAAGGGCCATCATGTGGAAGACAGGTCATTCCCTGATCAAGGAAAAGATGAAACAGGAAAAAGCGGTTTTGGGAGGGGAGATGAGCGGACATCTCTTTTTCGCGGACCGATATTTCGGTTACGATGACGCGATTTATGCCTCCTGCCGCCTGCTTGAACTGCTCTCGAAGACAGACAGGAAATTGTCCGATCTTCTTGAGGATCTGCCCAAGACCCACATCACCCCGGAGATTCGGGTCCCATGCCCGGAGGACATCAAGTTTAAGGTCGTTGACAGGGTGAAAGAGGAATTGGGGAAAGCTTACCCGATCATTGACGTCGATGGGGTGAGAGCGCAATTTGACGGTGGATGGGGGTTAGTCAGGGCTTCCAATACCCAGCCGGCCTTGGTCCTGCGGTTTGAAGCGCTGACCGAAAAAAGGCTGAGCGAGATTAGAAGCCTGGTAGAGGATAAAGTAAGAATTACTGTTGCAGAATTAACAAAAGGGAAAGGTTAAATTCGAAGCACGAAATCCGAATCTCGAAACAATTTCAAATGTTCAAAATCCAAATTGCCAAAACACAAATCTATGGATTTCGTTTGTGAAATTGGACCATTTGGAATTGGATATTGTTTCGCATTTCGATATTCGAATTTATAATCTGCAAAGTCAAGGAGACTTCACATTAATATCTTACAAGCCATCTTTCTTGGTATCGTGCAGGGGTTGACGGAATTTCTTCCCATCAGCAGCTCCGGGCACCTCGTCTTCTTCCAATCCCTTTTCGGGATGGAGGGGCCTCACCTCTTCTTTGATGTCATGGTCCATTTCGGGACGCTTCTTGCCGTGCTCATCTTCTTTCGGAGGGATATTTCAAATATCGCTTCGGACTTGCCCACACTGTTTAAAAAAGAGAAAAGGGATTCTCAGCATCTGAGGCTGCTACTTTGGATCATCCTCGGATCGATCCCTACGGGCCTCTTGGGAGTTTTTCTGGGAGATTGGTTTGAATCTCTTTTTTCCAAACCGGGGGTCGTCGGGGGAATGCTGCTCATCACCGGTCTCATTCTCTATCTGACCCGGTGGGCCAAAAAGGAAGAAAAAAACATTGATAAAATGACCTGGCTGGATGCTATCCTTATAGGCATCGCCCAGGGAATAGCCATTACCCCGGGGATTTCACGGTCCGGGGCCACGATCTCCACGGGGCTTTTTCTGGGCCTGAACCGGGAGCTTTCGGGAAAATTCTCTTTCCTTCTCTCCGTCCCCGCCATCCTTGGCGCAACCCTCCTGGAAGCGCGGAAAATGGGGATGGCCACCGAAACCTGGCCCGCTTTCCTGGGAATGGCTGCCGCTTTTCTCGTCGGCCTTTTTTCCTTGACCTTTTTAATGAAAGTGATTAGGATGGGGAAAATAGGCAGTTTTTCATATTATTGTTTCGGTTTGGGAATATTGATGATTCTACTCAGTTAGAAAGGAGGAAGGACAATGAGAATAAAAGATGTCATGACCAGAAATCCTGTGACGGTTGGAATCGACACGCTCGTTATGGATGCCCAGAAGTTGATGCGGGAGAATGATATCCGGAGGCTTCCCGTGCTCGACAAGGGGAAACTGGTGGGTATTATCACCCAGCACGATCTTCTCATGGCCTCTCCTTCACCTGCCACCTCTTTAAGTATCCATGAGTTAAACTACCTTCTTTCCAAGATGAAGGTCAAGGAGATCATGCATAAGAATCCCCTCACTCTCACCCCGGAGACCCCTTTTGAGGAGGCCCTGAAAATCGGACAGGATAAGAAGATCGGATCGTTTCCCGTGCTGGACAAGGGAAAACTGGTGGGCATTGCAACGGAATCGGATATCGTCCGGTTCCTGACCCGGGCCCTTGGATTGAGGGAAGAAGGGTCCAGGATAACGATTGAAGGCCTGGGAGCAAGTTTGAGCGAACTCGAGAAAATGATCCAGATCATCAATCAGCACGAAACCATCATTCTCAGCATGATCTCCATGCCGCGGCCGGAAAAGAAAGACTGGATCGTCGTGCTCCGGTTGAAGACGAGCCAGCCGGATCCGATTGTGAAGGCATTCAAAAAAGCCGGATTCAATGTGACCTACGCCGCCTGGTATAAGTGCGAATCAGGGGAAACCTCCTGAGGCGGTTCGTACTGAGCTTGCCGATGCATGAATGGCTGTCCAGCGCACCCTTCGACAGGCTCAGGGGGAATGGAGATCAATAAACCGAACGAAAATTATTTCCGCTCGATGGCGGACTCCTTCAAAAGAGAGACGGATCGAAGGCTTATGACGATCCCCTGTCGGGATGAAAAAATTCGTAGACCTGCCGGGAGGATTTCAGATCCATCTTAGGGACGCTCATAAGCGATTCCAGAGCGGCTTCCTGAATCTTTTCAACACTGCCGAAATAGTTCAGCAGATCCCTCTGCCTGGATATCCCAATCCCTGGGATCTCTTCGAGGACGGACCGGAGGGTTCCTCTCTTTCTCACCTTTTTATGATAGGTGATGGCAAACCGGTGAGCCTCGTCGCGTATCCTGTCAAGGAGGTGGAGCACAGGAGAGTTTCTCATCAATTGGAAAGGCTCCTTGATCTGAGGTCGAAATATCTTCTCCCCGCTCTTCTCCGGCCCGGAGGACTCCTTCCCTGCCCTTGCCTTGGCCAGGCTGATGAGATCAACCCCCTGGATCCCTAACTCCTTAAACACCTCCTGGGCCACATTCAACTGCCCCTTGCCCCCGTCCAACAATACCAGGTCCGGGAGATCATCTTCTTCAAGAGCCCTTCGATATCGCCGCAGGAGGACTTCATACATCATGCCGTAATCGTCGGCCCCTTCGACGGTCCTGATCTTAAAATGGCGGTATCGATCTTTATCCGGTTGTCCACCCTCAAAGGAGACCATGGACCCCACGGCATATCCGCCCTGTAGGTTCGAAATGTCGAAGGCCTCGATCCTCCGGGGAATCTTTCCCAGGCGGAGTTGCTCTTTCAGGGCATCGAGGAGTTTGGCCTGGTCTCTTTCAAGGTCCGTTTTTGCGATATGGTACCTCTCGGCATTTTCATGGGCAAGCTGGAGGAGGTGTTTTCTTTCGCCTTTCCGGGGGACGAGAAGACGGACTTTTTTACCTCTCAGCTCCGTTAGCCACTCCTCTGTGACATGCGGCTCGGGGATCGGTTTTGGAATCAGAATCTGATCAGGAATAAATTTCCCCTCGTGGTAATACTGGCGAATAAAGGAGGATAGAACCTCCTCGTCAGGAAGGGCGGCCCCTGAGAAGGTAAACCCCCGGCCGCCAAGCAACTTTCCACCCCTGATAAAAAGGGGATGAATGACAACCGTATGGTTACGGCGGTGAAACCCGATCACATCTTGATCGGTAAAATCACGGGAGACAACCTTCTGCTTTTCGATCACATATTCGATGTGCTTGATCTGATCCCGGATCCTGGCCGCCGCTTCGAAATGGAGCGCTTCCGACTCTTTCTCCATCCTTCTTCTCAAGTCTTCGAGGAGGTCTTTATTCCTCCCCTCCAGAAACATCTTCACCTGACGGATGATTTCCCGGTATCGGGCGGAGTCGATCCTCTCGCAGCAAGGTCCGGCACAACGTCCCATCTCGTAATTGATGCAGGGCCTCAGTCTGCTGGAGAATTTGGTATCGAGACAAGTCCGGATGGGAAAGAGGCGGCGGATCAATTTTAGCGTTTCCCTGAGAGAGGTCGCAGAAGGATAAGGACCGAAATAGAGGGAACGGTCTTTCTCGATCCTCCTGACAATCTTCAATGTGGGAAACGCTTCTTCCATGGAGAGCTTCAGGCACGGGTAACGTTTGTCGTCCCTCAACTTCACGTTGTAGCGGGGATGATGCTCTTTGACGAGGTGGTCCTCCAGGATCAGGGCCTCCTTCTCCGTGTTGGTCACAATCGTCTCGATGTCCGCCACCCTATCTAACAGCGCCAGGGTCTTTGCGTCCTTCTCTCCCGCCCTCTGAAAATAGGAGTGGACCCGGTGTCGGAGGTTGCCTGCCTTTCCGACGTAAAGAATCGTTCCCTTCGGGTCCTTGAAAAAGTAGACCCCGGGAGCCGCGGGGAGATGGTTAATTTTTTGGTTTAGAGGATCCATCTTTTATTCTAATTATCTCAGATTATTTAAGAAATGCAATCACCCAGGAAGAGGGCAATGGATTTTCCCCTTAGGAAAAGAGGAATGGAAGGGGATTTTCAGAAACTCGGTTCGCCAAACATCGGCAGATATATTGATTTTGCTATACACACAACGTGTTGAAAACAATGCGCAGTAGAAATTGAATTCCTGGATATATGAACAATAAATCGTAACTTATTAGAACTACTACGTTAAATTGATTTAAGAATAATCATAAGGCCAGTATTCAGGGCTTGATATTCGTTCTTGGAGAGCCTCTCAATTTTGCTAAAAGACGGAAGTAGTTGAAAGTATTGGTTTTCCATTTTTAACGTAACGTAGTAGTATTAGAGGTATTGTAAACAGAGGATAGATAGCAGATATTGATACTTTTAAAAAAGGGAGTGCTCTGTTTTCTTCGGCAGTCCCTTTCATAAAGTATGAAGATGAGATTCGATTAGGAGTAGAACATAATAGCTTGGAGTCGATCTGCCATCCCTGAAAGGTCAGCTCCGATATTTATTCATGGCGTAGCGCTTCGATCGGGTCCAATCGGGCGGCTTTAAATGCAGGGAAGTAGCCGAATATCACGCCCACCGCTGCCGAGAACAAGAAAGCGATAATGACGATGCCCGCATTGAAGACGAAAGGCACATGCAACACGTCGGCAAGCCAGATGGAGGCGGTAAGAGCCAGCGCAATACCGATTAAGCCTCCGAAGGAAGACAGCACCACCGCCTCCACCAGGAATTGCATGAGCACCTCGCTCTCGAGAGCGCCGATGGCAAGACGGATACCAATCTCGCGGGTGCGTTCCGTGACCGACACCAGCATGATGTTCATGATGCCAATGCCGCCGACGAGGAGGCTGACGGCTGCCACTGCGCTTAGCAATGCCGTAAGCAGCTGCGTGGTCCCCGTAAGCATTTTGGCGATCTCCTTCATGTCCATCACGTTGAAGTTATCGTCATCGCTCGCCGAGAGATGACGGCGCTCGCGCATCAACAACTGAATATCCCGCTGGGCCTTTTCAGTCGGGGCGCCGTCCCGGACCGAGACCTGAATGATAGCGACATCCTGATTACCGGAAATACGCCGCTGAAAGGTGCTTAACGGGATCACAACGATATCGTCCTGGTCCATGCCCATGGTGCTCTGGCCTTTTCCCTCCAAAAGACCTATCACCTCACACGAAAGCTTTTGCAACCGGATCTTTTCCCCTATAGGGTCTTGCCCTCCGAACAACTTTTTCCGCACAGTTTCACCAACAATGCAGACCGCCGCACCGGCGCGCAACTCGCTGTCGCTGAACTGTCTGCCCGATCTGATGGACCTGTTTGTCACCCTGAAGTACTGATTATCACTTCCTGTAACCTGGGTCGACCAGTTTTGATTGCCGAATACGGCTTGGATGCTCTTGGACGAGACCGGGGCTACGGCAGCCACTGAACTTACTTCCCTGGCAATGGCCTCTGCATCGGCCTGCTTGAACGGGATGTTGCCTGAAGACTGGCCTGGACCAAGTCTCTTTCCCGGACTGACCATTAATAAGTTGCTGCCCATACTTGCGATCTGCTCTTTGACTTGGGCGGTGGCGCCCCCGCCGATGGTTACCATGGTGATGACGGCGCCCACGCCGATGACAATGCCCAGGATGGTCAGGATTGAACGCATGACGTTTCGCTTGAGTTCACGCAAGGCCAGTAGGACCGTGTTCCATAGCATTAGGCTGTCCTCCCATTTTGCTCATCTGACTCAACCAGACCATCTAAAAAGCGGACGATGCGTTTCGCATAGGCCGCCATATCCATCTCGTGGGTGACCATGACGATGGTGATCCCTTGGTCGCGGTTCAGTTCGGTGAGTAAATCCATGATCTCACGGCTTCGGGCCGTATCCAGGTTACCCGTGGGCTCATCCGCAAACAATACAGCGGGCTCGGTCACGATCGCACGTGCAATGGCGACCCGCTGTTGCTGACCTCCCGAGAGTTCGCCAGGTGTATGGGAGTCCCATCCCTTGAGACCCACCCTATCCAGAGCCTGAACGGCACGAACTCGTCGCACGCCAGAGGGGACACCACGATAAATCAAAGGCAGCTCCACGTTCTCTAAGGCTGAGGTTCGGTTTAACAAATTATAGCCTTGAAAGACAAAACCAAGATAGAATCGGCGCAACCGTGTGCGCTGGTTGCGGGTCAGCTTCCCCACTTCAATGCCTTTGAACTTATAAGCCCCTGCGGTTGGGGTATCCAGACAACCGAGGATGTTCATGCAAGTGGACTTGCCCGAACCGCTTGGTCCCATCACCGCTACAAAATCGCCCTCCTCAATGTGCAGATCAATGCCACGGAGTGCATGCATGGCCGCCTGGCCAGTGCCGTAGACTTTGGTCACGCCCTGCAGCTCAATAAGGTGTTGGTTGTCCGTTTGACTAAAGGCAATCATGTTCATTTCCCCACACTGATGGTATCGACCACCAACGCCATCCCAGGCTTGATGTCGCCGGCCACAACTTCAGCCATACTTCCATCTGTCGACCCGATTGTGACAATGATGGCTGAGAGTTTCCCATCCTTTAGCGTCCAGACGCGCTGTTGCTTTTTGTTGGCTGCAACGTCCTCACGCTGTTTGGATGCGGAACTGGGCGGCCGCGGAAGCAGTGAACCGACCAGACCAGTTGAAGGCTTCTTTTCCTCTTGTACCGGCGGGGTAAAGCGCAGCGCAGTACTGGGTACCAGAATGGCGTTTTCGACTTTCTTGACCGTGATGTCCGCGGTAGCCGTCATTCCCGGCCGCAGGGACAGATCCGAGTTGTTAACTTTTAGCACGGTTTCGTAGGTCACGACCCCTGACGTCGTTGACGAACCGTAACGGGCCTGGGTGATTCGTGCCTCAAAAGTTCGATTCGGGTAGGCAGCAACGCTGAAGGTAGCTTTTTGGCCTTCGTGCACTTTGCCTATATCGGCTTCGTCCACATTCACGTGCAGTTCCATTTGGGTCAAGTCCTCGGCCAGAGTGAAAAGCACTGGGGCCTGAAAGGATGCTGCAACGGTTTGACCAGGCTCCACACTCCTATTGAGGACGATCCCGTTAATGGGCGATCGGATGACCGTTTTGGATAGGTCCGTCTCGATGGCTTCGAGTGTGGCCTGGGCCTGGGAGACGGTTGCCTTGGCGCTGGCTTCATCGGCCTTGGCCCGCTCGAAGGCTGCCTCTGCCGCATCGAGTTCAGACTGCGACGGAACCTTTTTATTGCTCAATTCCCATACCCTTTGAAGCTGTGTGAGTTTACTGCGGGTTTCACTGACGGTCGCCTGTGCCTGCAAAACCTTCGCCTTTGCCGATTCCAGGGCGGCTTTGGATTGCGTTACCTGGGCCTCAAGTTTTGAGGTGTCCAGCCTTGCCAGGACCTGTCCGACCTTCACCCTGTCGTTGTAGTCCGCCTCAACGCTCTTGATGATACCGGACAACTCACTGCCTACGTCAACCTTATTGGTAGGCTGCAGAGTGCCTGTGGCAGTGACAATGACAGTCAGATTTCCACGCTGAACCTCCTGGGTTTTGAACTGTATTTTATCGGACTTATCAACCGTCCTCCAGACGATCATAGCAGCGATCACTGTCGCGACCACCAGAAGGGCTATAATAAACCATCGTTTCAGCCGCTTACCGTATCCCGGTGACGGACCTATTTCCAAGGCCTTGGCAATATCGGATTCTGAATTAATCTTTGATTTCATTTCTTCTCTCCATGTCATAAGCTATTTCTTCACATCGGGAGTTAAAGATGTCCATCCACCGCCCAGGGCCTTGTACAGGCGAACCAGGTTGGAGGCTACCGCCCCATCGCTCTGGGCCAGTTGGTCCTCAAACGATAAGAGCGAGCGCTGTGCCTCCAGGACATTGCTAAAATCCGTAAGGCCTGCTTGGTACTTGTGTTGCGCCATGTCCACCGCCCTCTTGGCTGCCTCCATCGCTTTACGTAGATCGTCCCTCCTGTGCTGTTCCTCCGCATAGGTCACGAGGGCATTTTCCACTTCCTCCAGGGCATTGAGGACCGCTGCCTCATAAGTGATCAGGGCTTGTTCCTGGAGCGCGGACTGCATTTCTATGTTTTGGCGAATAGCTCCTGCTTTAAAAATCGCCCACGTGATTCTGGGGCCGCCGCTTAAAGTCCAGCTGCCAGAGGAGGACAGGTTATTGAGTGAAAGGGTTTCCAACCCGATGGAGCCGCTCAACGTGAACCTGGGGTAAAGATCAGCCATGGCCACACCAATCCTCGCTGTTTGTGCAGCGAGTTCTCGTTCGGACCTTCGAATGTCCGGTCGTCGCCTTAAGACATCAGCAGGCACCCCAACGGCGACCTTCAATGGGGGGTCCGGTGCGGGCATCCTTTTTTCCAGTTCTGTGTGGACCTGACCCGGCTGTTCTCCCAGTAGAACGGCCAGACGGTTCATGGCTTCCTCTAGTCCAATGCGCAGGGCCGGCATCTGGGAGCGGGTGTTTTCAAGGTTGTAGCGGGCCTGCTGCACAGCCAGTTCATCGCTCAACCCCGCTTGATACCGCCAAAGGGCCAACTGGTAGGTCTCATTTTGTGCCTCGAGGTTCGCTTCCGCTGCGGTAAGCCGGGTCTGAAAAGTTCTCACCTCGACGTAGTTCAAGGCCACTTCTGCAAGCAGGGAGATAAGCACATTGCGCAACTCTTCATAGTTAGCTTGTAGATCTGCCTCGGCTGCCTCTACGGAGCGACGGACGCCCCCGAAGATATCCATCTCCCAACCTGCATCAAAGGTTCCTACGAAAAGGTCACTGGTCTTTCCACTTCCTGTATCTTTGCTGCTGCGGCTCCAGTTTGCCGAACCCGTAGCATCGAGAGTGGGAAAGAGATCAGCCTTGGCCATACCCCGGCGGGCGCGTGATTCGCGAATCCGGGCCATGGCCTTTTTTAGATCGAGGTTGCCCGAGACCGCACGATCGATCAGGCGGGACAGTTCCGGGTCGTTGAACGTCGTCCACCAAGCTGATAGGGTCTGGGGATTCATTTCCTCGGGGGTCAAGCCCCCTTTGAATTGGGTTTGCCAGGTTGCGGATACCGGCGTGTCGGGCGAGACATAATCGGGCCCCACGGTAGCGCACCCGGTTAGGATCAGAATCGTAAGCATCCCAAGAAGACATGACATAGGTCTAATCAAGGCTGTTTTATAAAGAAAATACATGTGTTGCTCCTCTTTTGGGGTATGTTCCTTTCCCCGTTACTTTTTGAGACATCTCCGTTTTTTTTCCGCTTCATCACGGACTGCGCGGATTCCAGCCAGAGAGAACTCCACGACGTGTTTGGAATAGGCCTCGATATCGTCGACTCCAGGAGGACTATCCTTATCTTCTCGCTTTTCCTTACGGCCCTTTATTGCGACCATTGGATTGATACACTGACTTATGATGCTCATTGTACAGAACCGGACCTGCATGTCCGAGGGACGTGGGCCAAGGAGCTCACGAACCAGGGTCTCCATTTTCTCGTGCAGAGGACGGAGTTCTACCCGCATAACCTTATTTAAAAGCCCTGTTGGATTTGCAAGTTCCTTTTGCACAATAAAGAATTCTTTATTGTCTTCGTCAGCAATCCGACGCAAAAGGGCGACCACCTGGCCTCGT
>JAGVBT010000136.1 GCA_020059605.1 Deltaproteobacteria bacterium | reverse complement strand
CCCAGCTTCTTGGGCTGTAGTCATGTAATTGTAGCCCTTTCCCCCTAAAAAGAGTTGGGGAATCAGTAACTTACTTTCTTGATAACGGGGGAACTTCGGTTTAAATAGAGGCTTCTATAAAAACAATTTTAGGCACTTTAGATCACTTTAGTCACTTTAGTTCACTTTATTTCTATGAGCAAGATCACCCGTCCCATCCTTACAGGTGTTTTTCAAAGGAAGCGGCTGTTTGGCCTCCTGAATCACATGCGAAAACAGCCGGCCATCTGGGTCTCAGGACCTCCTGGCTGTGGGAAGACCACTCTCGTTGCCAGTTACCTCCAGGCTCGCAAAATTCCCTGCCTTTGGTACCAGATCGATGAAACTGATGCAGACCCTGCGACTTTTTTCTTTTACCTGGGGCAGGCCGCAAAAAGGGCTTCTCCCCGAAAACGAAAATCCCTCCCTCTTCTTACCCCTGAATATCTTCAAGACATCCCCACCTTTACTTATCGATATTTTGAAAACCTCTCCAATCGCTTGAAGATTCCCTCCGCCCTCATCTTTGATAACTATCAGGAAGTCCCCCCGAATTCATCCCTTCATGAAATCATCCTCAACGGAATATCCAGAATTCCCGAAGGGATCAACGTCATCCTGATCAGCCGCAGCGAGCCACCTCCTGCTTTCATACGCCTGCGCGCCAATCATCAGATGGAGACTATCGGATGGGACGAGCTCCGGTTCACCTTTGAGGAATCCGTTGGAATGGCCCGACTTCGATCAGAGCAGAAGCTCTCAAGGGAGACAGTAAAACATTTGAATGAAATGGCGGACGGATGGGCAGCCGGCCTGGTCCTGATGTTAGAAAGTTTAACAAGAGGGATTCAGCCCCAGCTACCCGGGAAGCATACCTCGGATGAAATTCTCGATTATTTCGGAGCCGAACTCTTTGATAAAACGGATAAAGAACTACAGGAGTTTTTTCTTAAGACGGCATTCTTGCCAAAGATGACTGGGAGAATGGCAGAAGAGCTCACTGAGATATCCCATGCAAGCCGCATCCTTTCGAGCTTGAGCAAGAGAAATTATTTTACGGAGATGCGTCTCCACCATGAACCCATATATCAGTACCGAGACCCAGGAATTGAGCATAAACAGCTTCGACTTCAAAGGTATCGCCAGGAGCAATCTCGAAAACAAAGCCTTCGATAATCTGACCTTCCACGGAATCGGTGTGGGGCGGGATCTGGCGGACAAAAGAAGGCACAGATACGGTTACATCAAGTTCATGGATCCCGACGGAGATATTTTGGTTACGGAGAATCTTCGCACCCTTGATGCCGGGCCTGAATCTGATTGGAATTTCTTACAGGGCACCGGGAAATGGAAGGGGATCAAGGGGGGAGGAAAACTTCAGCCCGCAGCGGGAGGAAAACCAATCACCCCGGGGACAGCGCAAGGTTGCATTAGAATGATGGGAACATTTGAGCTGCCAAAGAAATAACTCTTTAAAAAACATAAGGAGGTGTCCTATGCTTATCAGCAACAATTGGAAAATGTTCATTGCCACTTTTGTTTTGAGCATGAGCCTGATGATTCCGGTTGCTCAAGCAGAACAACAATACGACATCACGGACTGCGGCTCCATGACATTCACAGTCAATTCCGAAAGTGATGAATTGACCACCATCACGTTTGACTTCAAAGGCATTGCCCGGAGCAATTCCGAGAACAAACTTTTCGACAACTGCACCGTCTTTTATGTGGGGGTTTCAAGGAGGACGCCTGGCAAGATCAGCGCGTATGGTTACAGCAAGTACCTGGCCCCCGATGGAGACTTTGTCATCTTGGAGTCGATCCGCGAAGGTGACGAGACCCATTGTAAGTTTCTGCAAGGCACGGGTAAATGGAAAGGAATTAAGGGAGAGGGAAAAGTCCGACGAATAGCGATCGGTAAACCAATATCGCATGGAACGAGTCAATACTGCACCAGACATGTAGGGACATTTGAGCTGCCCAAAAAATAGCTTAGAAAAGGGATACTTTCCATATTTCCGGGAAGGTGCCCCTTTCCATCCCTCTTCACTCATTCAGGGGGCGATTAATTTCAATTTGGGGAAGTAGGTCCGGTATCGGGAAGCATCCCTTGTTAACAGGGGAATGCCGAGGACGGCGGCGTGTGCTCCTATAAAAAAATCGGGGAGAGGCGAACCCTTACCCCCTCCTTTTTTCCGGTATTGGAGAAAACATTTCCCTGCAAGAAATGCAGCTTCCCACGGAATGGGATCACGACGGAAAAGCATCGGGGATAAAACGGCCTCAATATCTTCCACTCGATCAAAGCCTATTGAAACCTCCGCATAAATGACCGGATTGATGACAAGGACATGAGTTTCCGAATAACGAGCCAGCGTTTCAGAAGACCATCCAAACCACCTTTTGTCTTCCGTGACGATGTCCAGGATAACGTTGCTGTCCACAACCATATCCATGATCTACCCCCGTGTCAGAGCCATGATCTCGTCCGTGGCCATCTTAATGGTGGCTTTCCCTCGCATGCGGGCAATCAGATCGCGGCTGCGTTTGGATTGAGACCTGACCTTCTTCAGCAGCACGTTATTCCCTGAGATGACAAATTCAACCTCGGTATCAGGAAGAAGTCCCATTTTTTCTCTAACCTCGAGAGGAATCGTAACCTGCCCCTTCGATGTGATTTTCATCGGCCATCCTCCTTTCTATTCTTACCTGTATTACTCTTACTTTAGAACCAAATAAAGGTCAAGTCCCATTTTTTAAACAGGCTTTCGAACCAATACTTCAGAATTTTACTAACAGATAGATAAAGATTGTCCCTCTGTGCATTCTTTGAGTGTCCTGTTGACTCTTTCATTTGGTTTTTATAAACTTTGGTCATCAAAGGGTATTTGTGAGGAGGAAAGAGGATGAATGGTTTGATCATCATCCTGGGGATCATCTTTTTGTTTGGGGTGCTTTATCATGAGAAAAAGAAAAACAGGCAGCCTTTATTGGTAACAAAGTCCATTCTCTCATTGCTCTTTGTTATCGCCGCCCTGCTCCAGCCTCGTCCGGTTCCGGCTTATTTCCATTATCTGTTACCTGGCTTGATGCTTTGTCTCGTGGGCGATGTTTGCCTGGCGCTTCCACAAAAAAAAGCCTTTATGGGAGGGTTGGTCGCTTTTCTGCTTGGCCATGTTCTCTATATCTTCAGTTTTACGGTTCTGGTCCCGGTTTCAGATTGGTTTTCGGCGGGGGTGTTTATTATTTTGGGTTTAAGCACACTTATCTTTTTCTGGCTTCAACCCCATTTAAAATCCATGCTCATTCCCGTGTTGATTTACATCGTGGTCATCACCCTCATGGCCATCGGGGCCCTGACAGTGTTTTGGAAATCCTCCTTTCCGATTTCAGGAAGAGGTCTCATCCTGGCCGGAGCTCTCTGTTTTTATGTCTCAGATATTTTTGTCGCCCGTCAGAGATTCATCAAAGAGGAATACCCAAACCGTCTCCTCGGTTTGCCGCTCTATTACTCCGGCCAATTCATGCTAGCTTTTTCCGTAGGTCTCTTAAAATGAGGGATACTTCCCTATTTTGTTTTGGAGGTATCCCTCTTATTTTTCTATTTTGATTTTTTGTGTTCGATCTTTCCGGTGAGCCCGCCGATCCAATCCATGACGCTGTCAATGGTTGTTGGGCCTTTCACATGTATCTTTGTTTCGGCGGTCAGCGGGGAGAGCATGCTGGTCACTTTCACCGTGTAAACTCCCCTGGGGATGGGAGACTGGCTGATTACGACCACAGGTTCAAACTTCTCATTGGCAACGATATCCGCCCTCAAAATCTCCATGGCCTTGGTCAATTTGTTTATCGAAGACTTCCCCAATTCCACCTTGAAAGTTCCATCCGGTTGAATCGGACCTTCCGCCACGATGGCCTTCGTCTCATTGGGTCCGATGAGAGTAATAAACATGGAATCCCCCGGTTTAAATCCGGAGCCCTCAAAAACGATGATGGTATCCATCAATTTTGCAACTCCGAGACGGATTGATTCAGGATTCACGATCACCTGTGGACCGGTCACGGAGCGATCGAGTGTTTTGGGAGTATTCGAACATCCCGCAACAACAAGAAAAGAGATGAGTATCATTAAACTCCAACACCTTATCTTCTTTCGACTATTCATTTGAAATACCCCCCTTCATTTTATTCTCTTTGACCCATTGAAGCATGCTTCCAAGGAGTTGTCTGATCTCTCCGATATGGTTTAAGCATATTTCGTGTAATTCATCCGGTGTAATTTCATGGTAAAAAAGAACCATACTATTTGCCCAAGATCATTTCCCTTTTGATGCGTTCATAAGGGATGAGTTCTGCCGCTCTTCTCATGATATAGAGTTGATATTCCGCCTTGTATGTTGAATCCTGTTTGTAAAGAATTTCTCCGGTAACGACTTCAAGGGCCAGGAAAATCGGAGCTTCTGGTATAACCACCACATCGACCCGGGATACATTCAACAGGTCTTCAAAGAATATCGCGATTTCGACCTTTTCCTCTACGGTAAGCGGCCCTTCGGGTTTGATACCAATGTCAAGATCAGATGATGTTGAAGCTAAACATTCTATCCTTCCTTCAATCAGATCGAGCGCGTCTTTCGCGCGGCTTCCAAAGGCATAGATAATCTGAAGGCCGTATTTTTTAGCAAACTCAATGATCTGGTCTTTCATCATTTTCCCATTTTGAATACCCAGGTTTATTTTACCATCACCAATATTTTTGTCAATCCATCACCGGATTGCTTCAATGAGTCCACTGACCAGTGAGGCCGCTTCGGTTTCAGGCAAACAATATTTCATCTCCGCGAATTTCTTTCGGAACTGAGAAATTACTTTTCCCACGGACCGGTCATGAAGGATGACCTCGCTCATATACTCCGCCAATTGTCCGAAGTCCTCTCCCTTCATTCCGAAGCGTGTCATCTCCTGGACTCCAATCCTTAAACAACTGGCTGCGGTGAAAGCTTCATCGTCCGGTGCGGCTTGATAGTTGACGACGATGTTGTTCTCTTCCAATCTTTCAGCCACCACCGGTCCCTTTCCATAACCCACCCTGACGATGACCTGATGGGTTTCCGTGTAACCTTTCTCCGGGTCTCCCTCCACCATTAACCCCTGATCCTTAAGGGAGCGGGCAAAGGCCTTCGCATTGGAGATGACCGCTTTCTGATAATCCAATTTAAAGACGTTCATCTCATAGGCCGCCATGAGCAGTCCCAGAAGCGTCCCCAGATGATGATTGCTCACGCTCCCCGGGAATACCCTGCGGACAATAGCCTCCCAGAGATCCTCATATTCTGTCCCCTCTTCCATATTGCTTCCAATAACCCCTCTCTGTGGACCGAAAAACGTCTTATGGGTGGAGCCGGTGACGATATCGGCTCCCTCCTGGAATGGTTCCTGGAAATAAGGCCCGATCAATCCCAGCACATGGGCCATGTCATAATGGATGATCGGCCTTGGTTTCATCCCGGATGCCATTTGGGCAATCTCCTTCAGGGGCTCCCTGTAAAGAACCATGCTCTTGCCCAGGATGATCAACTCAGGTTTGTGAATTTCCAAAAGTTCCTCTGCCCTTGAGAGATCGATCTGATAGAGGTCGTCTTTCATCACAGGAAAAGGCACAACAGATGGCCTCTCCGTCAAGGGGTCAATGGCTATAAAATCTCTAAGCGCGCCCATGGGTTGTGCGCTGAGATGCCCTCCCCTTCCGAGATGATGGTTCATCACTTTTCTGATCCTCCGGGGTTCGCTTTTCCGGTCAAGCCGGTTCAGGTAATCCACCAGGCCGCTAAAGACAACCGTGTTGGCCATCTGCCCACTGATCACCCTCGCCTCCACTTCGGAACACCCCAGATAGCCTCGCATCTCATCTCCGAGAAAAGCCTCCACCTCTTCAATCAACTTTGTTCCCTGGTAATAGAAAATATCCTTCTCTCCAAGGGCTTTGACGACTCGGTGCTCCGCATACCGGTGGGATGGATCCATGATGGTGAGGAGCCTCACCAGTGTGGAAGGGGTCTGTTCCGAAGGGATGAGGTTAATGGCCTCTCTTTGTCTCCAATGGGTATTCTGTATGGCCCGCTCGATCAGCCTTCGGGCTGAATCTTTCAAATCCCTGGTCGGCTCACGCCTTTTTGGAATACTTTCTTGAAACAGGATGGGCCGGGCATAGGGAGGAGCCTCCCCGGATAAATGCTTTTCCACAATCGTCCCTTCAATGGTCTTCCCCCTCTGCTGAATCTCGACCTTCTGTCCCTCCTCCAAATCGGAATCGATATAGGCTAAAGCAATGGCCCTCATCCCTCTTTCGTCAGTCGGTTTTGACAAAATTCCTTCGTCAGAAAAAATCCAGTATGGGACCATCGTTCCGCTTGTCACATGGCCTGCCGGTTTCCCGTTCACAAAGACTTCATAGCCTTGCCTTGCAATCGCCTGTCCGCCCTGACTTCCAAACATCGCAACGGGAACAACCCGCCTGGGAATCGTCTGCTTCTCTCTGGGCGGTGGGGGAACTCGATCCGCCCTCGCTCTCAATTCTTCAAATTGTCGCCTCAGGGCTTCCCTTCCGATAAAATCCCCCTTCAATGGAGAAAAACTGACTGCCAATCCGGCTGAATAAACCGCATAGATGGGTATCTCCTTCCCCTCTTGATCGACCCCCAATTCATGACCATACAGGGGAAGGCCCCCCTCTGTCCTCAGGGTATCCCTTGCACCTAAGCCAACGGGGGCAATCCCTTCTTTCTCTCCAACCGCAAGGATCGCCTCCCAGATCATCCTCATCTTTTCCCTTTCGGAAAAGAGTTCGAAGCAGATAGGCTCTCCCGTATATCCGGTCCTTGAGATGGTAACAGCGACTCGGACTCCCTCGATCTCGCAAACCCTTAAACGATTCCTCCAGGGATCCGGAAGCTTTGAATGGCTTTCAATGACAATCTTTTCCAACACCCTCTTGGTCACGGGGCCCTGGAGGGCGATCATCCCCATCTCGTCGCTATTATCTTCGATGATCAGGCCCCTGAACCGTTTCTTATGGTCCATCAACCAATTCCAGTCATTCTCCTTATTGGCAGCATTGACCACGAGAAGGTATCTTGATTCGGAGGGAAGATTTCCTTCATCCAACCGGTAGAGATAGGCATCATCGATCGCCCCTCCCCAGTCATTCTGGATCAGCGTATACTGGGCCATGCCGTGTTCCAGGGCTAAGACATTGTTCGTCAGGACATACTGTAAAAAAGGGATGGTTTCTTCCCCATAAATCAAGAAACGCCCCATGTGGGAGATATCGAAGAGGCCTCCGTATTTCCGGGTCGCCAGGTGCTCCTCAAGGATGCCTTTGGGATAGGAGACCGGCATCTCCCATCCGGCAAACTCCACCATCTGCGCCCCATTCTCCTTATGCCAGGAAAAGAGTCCCGTCCGTTTTAAATCTTTTGGCATTCCCCTGCTCCTTTTATTTCTTATTTTCTGCCTGTCTCATTTTTTAACATATTCTTCGTAGAATTGGAAAGAAAATTGATCCCTGTTGACTCCAATCTATCCGATCAGATAAACCCCCAACTTCCCTTCCACAGCCATTGAGGATGAGGGAATCAATGATAAAGTCCTGGAACTGGGAAAAAAATATGGTTCCTTTCTAAGAATAAGAAAAGATTGACAGGATGGGATAAAAAGTGGAGGGTGCAGCGCATTGGCTGATCAAACCATGCCCTACATTTCCTTATAACAAACTTCCCAAGTCAACAAAAATAGAACATGGTGAGATTTGAAGATTACCGATTGAAAGATAAATAACGCCAGAATCAGCAGTGCATACGGTTTGTTGGAGTTTCTTTATACTCATTAAGGCCTCTCTCGAAGGCGTAGTAGATGAATCCACCATCTTTGCCTAAGCAAATCTTCTGAGGTATATTTGAACCAATGAGTTTTCCGGTGAAGAGGGTTCAGAATAGAATTTCAAGTGGGCCGAGTTTTTAGTTTTCCTGCCGCTATATCCACGGGTAGTCCGACGCGCATGAAAAAGCGCGCGAATGCCTGAGCAAGGTGCTCACGATATGGGGGGAGTAACCGAAGACGCTTACCGGTCCGCGAAGCGCATTCTTTTACCACATTCGTCGGCGCTGTATAAACTTCGTGAAAATCGACAATAGTTAAAGGCATCTTGAGTCCGTCTTGATCAGCTTCGTTCGATAGATAATAACCAGGGAGATTTCCGCGCCTGAGTGCTTCTCGTTGATCTTTTCCCCAGTTAAACCCCTTCTTTTGTGCCGCAGCAATAAAGTCCCATAGATCCCAACAAGGGCAAAGCAGCAAACTTTCTACATCACCCTGAACGATATCACACGTTTGAGTCATTATGACCACATCTAACTTTTTGTACTGTGCGGCAACTTGATCGCTTTGCGTAGACACTTCCGGAATGAGAACTTCAAAGTCATTCAAAAAGTCCCCTTGGTAAAGGGAGTCACCTTGGATAATTTTATACCATGGGTATTCCTTTTCGTTTTGCTGCATTGTGTCCAAAACTTTCAAAGTATGGGGTTAGGCATTCCTTTATGACGAGCGGTAATTCTTACAATTGTGTTACGTATAG
Source organism: Deltaproteobacteria bacterium (assembly GCA_020059605.1). GTDB lineage: Bacteria > Desulfobacterota > BSN033 > BSN033 > UBA1163 > RBG-16-49-23. Next base: position 54,505 of record JAGVBT010000136.1, on the reverse strand, counting down.
CTTTTGGAGACATCTTAACGAAAAATTCTATTTCTTGCTCTGGGTCGTATATTATAACGAGTGGGACGGAACTTGCTAAGGTATAAGTTACACCGGGCTCGGTAATAGCCATTGTAGAAACATATTCTTTTATGCCAGTGGCTAATTCTGAAATAATTTCTCCTTCATTAAAGAAATATCGGAGAGCATGCTTTCCTTTACTCCACCTTTCTTGTATTTCTCTTAAAGGTGCTTGTTGGTCAAAAAAACCTATGGTGGCAGCTGCCCGCCAGTGTCTCGAAGTTGTTTCATCGACATCACGGTAGTTTTCATACACAGTGGCTTGTTCTGGCATACTTTAAACCTTCCTTCCCCATTGATCCTTCTGGATCTTTTTATCGATAAGGTCTGCAAAACCAAGCACAATCCATTTTCGACCGAGGTTAAACCATGCTCTTATTGCGGAGGAATCTTTGTTGGCAGAAATTCCTCTCGCTGTAAGTTCACATAGGAGGACAGGTTGATTATCGGCGACCCGAATGGCATGCTTTAACGAAACATGAAGTCGTCCTTGCGATTCTGGAAGGATGAAAGGCAGCGCCAAACTTATCGACTCCGGAATTGGAAGAAAACGCTCTTGACAACGCCAGCCAACATCGGGGAAAACTTTTCCTAAGTCGGCAAGGGTTTTCCAACCATCACCAATGGGTATGTGATTGATATATGTGATTTCTAATTGATTGACGATAGGTTCTCCCAAATTCTCATCTTTACAGAATTCACAAAATTTCAGCCAGGCTTTCCAAAACTTATCAAAGATTACTGGGTATCGTGGGTAAATATCTTCATCCTTTTCTTTTCGCCAGTTGTGTAAGAATCTATCACGCTGCAACTGGATAAGCCAGGATGGCATCTTATTCACAAAAAATATACGAGGGAGGGGTGACATATCAAGGATTTCTAATTGGGGCTGGCTTTTTTTGGGGACAGGCGGAAATTGTTCAATTACCCTTGGTAACGGTGGCATCTCCTGAACTTGAATATATTCATCCCGGATTGTCTGCCAGAATAACCCAAATGTCGTCGCGTGAAAGGTCGGCATCGGGTCAAATTGGATTCCGCACACTACCTCTATCACCGGTGGGCGTTCATAGTCGGGAAAAGAAGTTTCTGCAGAATTTGTCATTGACCCTCCTCGCTGGCGTTTTAAATGATGCTTGCCGAGAATTGGTTCTTATTAAACTCGGGTTTTTTTAAGTATAGTGAAAATTGGGGTGCAAGTCAAGCCGCCTGAAAATGTCTCTTTGGGATTTTGGGGTCCTCTTCGCCATCCATCGAACAAGTAATTAACCGGTTCTCCCAAGGACAACCTCACAATTATCAAATGTAATCTACGCGTTTCAACCGGATCTGTCAGATCTCAATTTCAGGAAGCTATCCTTGAGAGTCTCGTAAAAAATCTCAAATAACGCTTTTTCGTCATTCCGGCGAAAGCTCGGTTTTCCGCCCGAGGCGGACCCACTCCTGGTGGGCGAGTTGCAACGACCGGAATCCAGTCCTTTCAATACGTTACGATGTCTCTGGACACCGGTTTTCACCGGTGTGACGACTTTTTACGAATGCATCATCCTTGGTTTTACAAAAAAAATTCACTGGTCGAAACCCCAATCATGCTGGTGTTAAGGGTTTGTCCAACACAGGGCCGAATCACGTTTTCGGCTTTTTCCAAAATGGGCCAGTTTTGCCGATTTCTTTCATGGTCTGGACCATCTCGCGAACATATTCGTGCATATGGGAAACGTAGTCCTCATCTAGTCGCCGCCTAAAGTAAGATCCGGAGAACAGCTTAAGCAGGTCGGACAGTGACAGGATGCCCTCGTCGGTGCCTTCGACAAAGGATTTCCAGTTACGGATGTGCTCTTCCGACCGGAAGAGATTCATGGTGCTTCAGGCATAGCCCGGGTCTTCAAACCATTTCCAGAACGGCACGGCCACATAGGCCATGTATCCTAAAGCTTCATCATTTAAAACCTTCCCGTCACGGATGACCACCCTAAGAGGCTTGCCACAATCCAGGCAAGGGAAATCCACCGTCAGTGTCTTGCCAGGGAATAGCCAGCAGACCGCCAGCGATTCAAAGGCTCACTGGCCGAACCATTTCTGCTGACCATCGATGGTGATCCGGTATTGGGTCGGAAGGCTGTTAAAGGGTGCGAATGAGACGATGAGATCGGTTCGAGGGTACAACCATCCGGGGATTCCCGAGGAGAAAAGGTCGTGCAGGATCTTCCGACCTTCTTCAACGGAAAGACCGAGTACGGCGGCAAGTTCCGTATAAAAGGGTGCCTGTCCGGTTTCTACCATACGCTTCATGATCACATGAAACGTTCTGTCAAGCATGTTGGGATTGCTCATGGTCTCCCTCCTCTGAAGTTTCGTAATGTTAGTGAGCTAAAATTTTATATTAAAGTTCTAATCGTCTTAATTGGAAACTAACTTAAAACCCTCGATGGTAGCAGCGCGCTATCGGAGGAATGGATTTCGAATATGAAGACCCCTGAACCGTGCAAAGTCCTTTTCGGTGGTCCTAATTCGTCGACCCCATGCTCACGGATCAGAGCGGCAATATGAGCATCATGGGCCAAATTCCCTATGGTTTGTCCGGACCTGACCATATGGCACAGATGATTGAAATGTCCATGTCCTTCACCCAGTAAAACAAGAGAAGGGGCCTCCGTTAGCGATTCGAGATCTTCAAGAGCTACTTCCAGTTGTGTTGGCGGGTCGAAAACCCGGGGGTGGGTGATGACTCGAAGAAATTCGTAAATGCATGGCCAAGGCAGAGCACAAGGACTGTCTCCTTCCGCCAGGTTTCTCAGCAATTCCTTGGCTTCTTTGTGGAAAGGAGTTTCCTCGCGCCGAGCATACACGAGAATATTGGTATCAATGGCGATCATGTCCGGCCGTTCATTAGATCAAAAAGGGTATCCCGGTCATCGAGACATACCCCCGGAAGCATTCGCCCACGCTCTGTTCGCCACTGTAGCTTATAGCCGGCAGCACGGCGAGGTTTGGCCAGGTAGAATCGAAGTGCTGTCTCAACCACTTGGCGCAAAGCGGTTCCCTCTGCCGTTGCTTTTTCCTTTGCCCGACGGAGAAGCTCATCCGTAATTTCGATGGTCGTTCTCATGCATAAAATCATAACAAAGAAAACATAAAAATGCGATAGATTCTCGGAATGGTTTCCTAAGGACATCAAGATACCGGAGGCTTAGCCCATCGCTCCTTCCCGTTATTGGGCTATCGAAATAGCCGGGTGGATTGTAGATCATCCCGCTGAAAGGCCCGAGAGAAGAAGTTTCTTTCAGCCGATGATCACAAGAGCGACATATGGGACCAGATTCAACAGAAGAACAAAAATCTTCATGAACCCGATAAAACAATAGATCACCACATCAAAGGCTTCTCTCCGCATTGGAAACCACTGGCCGTGCATCTGGTATACCCATTCTTTGGCATATGCGCAGGTCAGGAATGAGAAAATGAGCAACCCTCCGTTGATGATCGTACACCACATGAAGAATGATCGAACCATCTGAATATCCATGAGATCCTCGCTACTCTTGAGTCTGTTTTGAGACTACTACCTCACAACAGTCATCGCCCTGATTCAGATTTTTTTTGTGCCGGACGAGTACATTCATCTCCTTCCCAAATAAACCCCTTACCAGTCCCTGATAGGTGTGCACCGTCGCAATTCCGCAATCCGCAATACCAGCCTTGGCGATGGCTTTCTGGACTTCACAGTCTGCTGTCTGAACGGTGATGATTTCGTCCTTGATACTTATCTTCCGGCCTTCAATTTTTAGAACCTTGCTCAGAATATCGAGAGCATCCAGAAAACTATCGGGCCACACTGGATCAAGGATTACCTCTTGTCTGATCTTTTTCCCAAATACATAGGAGAACTGTTTCCACGCTTCAATGTCCATCTCCCATGCGGTCTCTTTTCCAAGTTTTTGAGCCAAAGCCAAAAACCATGCTCCGTCCAAACGGACAATGGAATATTGCGCAATCTCTAAAAGCTGGTCGGAAGATAAATTCACCTTATTCTCCTTTTCCTCAATCTGTTCACAGATTTATTCCCCTATGATTTTGACGAGAACTCTTTTTTTTCGCCTTCCGTCAAACTCCCCATAAACGATCTGCTCCCAGGGGCCGAAATCGAGCTTGCCATCCGTGATGGCCACCACGACCTCCCTTCCCATAATCTGACGCTTCAAATGGGCATCCGCATTATCCTCTCCGACGTTGTGCCGGTATTGAGAGACCGGTTCGTGAGGAGCAAGTCTTTCAAGCCAGATCTCGAAATCATGATGAAGGCCCGATTCATTGTCATTGATAAACACAGAGGCCGTAATATGCATGGCATTCACGAGCACCAGCCCTTCGCGAATACCACTCTCCTTAAGGCACCTCTCAACCTCCGGGGTCATATTGATAAATGCCCGGCGCGTCGGCGCCTCAAACCAAAGTTCTTTCCGGTAGCTCCTCATTCCAACCTCCCCTCCTGTCGGAGTTGAGTCACAAGCCCCACAATCTGCGGGAGCATTTCGATCGCTGCTTTCTCTCCCTCCAGAACCGCCTCATGCCTCTTTGAAAAATCGGCGGATCCAATGTGGCCCACCTTCGGCCGGATTACCACATCGGCCCGGACAAGTTGGATGGCCGCAAGTTTCGAATACATGATGTTGACCGACTGGAGAAGGGTTTCAATCGTATTCCCGGGAGGGGTCCGGTCCGACCCGGCAGAGATATCCACGGCGATGACCAGGTCCGCCCCCAACCGTTTTGCTGCCTCCACCGCCACTGGACTGACCACGCCTCCATCGACATAGACTTTATCCCCTATTCTGACCGGTCTAAAAACGCCCGGGATGGCGGAGCTTGCCCTCACCGCCTGCCCGGTATTCCCCCGGCTGAAGACGGTCTCCTGGCCGTTTTGAATCTCTGTGGCAATGGCGTAAAAAGGAAGCTTCAATTTCTCCATCGGCGTATGCTTCAATGTCTTATTGACAAACTCCTCCAGTTTCTCCCCCTTGATGAATCCATTGTCCGGGATCGCGAGGTCCACGATATCCTTCTGCTCGATAGAAAAAGATACTTTCTGAAGATCAAAGGCATTGCACCCATATGCATAGAGACTGCCGACCACACTGCCCACGCTCGTTCCGACGATCATATGAATCGGAATTTTATTGGCCTCAAGGATTTTGAGCACGCCGACATGGGCAAACCCCTTGGACGCCCCCGCTCCAAGGACCAGCGCAATCTTCGCCGGCTTCGGCGGAGGCTGCACCGGAGGAGGTTGAGTTTCTTTCAGGGTGCAAGAGGTGATGGCGATAAAAAGGCCTAAAATCCAGCATAATCTGCTAAAGGACATCTACCTTCTCCTTGTTAAACCCTCTTAATCAGTAAATTTACCAAATCGCGCAGAGGAGGTCAATTTGAAGTGTCCGCAAACATCTCCGAGGCATGAAAGGAACTGCGGACGAAGGGGGCGGAGGCGACTGCTTTAAAGCCCATCTCCATGCCTATCTTTTGATACTCTTCGAACTCTTCCGGGGAGATATATTTTTCGACCGGCAGACGGTCGCGACGGGGCTGCAGGTACTGGCCGATGGTTAAGAGATCACACTCTGCTTCCCTGAGGCCTTCCATGAGTTCGATAATCCCCTGATGAGTTTCTCCAAGCCCGAGCATGAAACCTGATTTGGTGTGGATGTTGGGATGAAGTTCCTTTGACTTTTTCAGGAGATTAAGAGATCTTTTATAATTGGCTTGCGGTCGGACCTCTGAATAAAGCCGTTGAATGGTTTCAACATTATGATTCAGGACATCCGGTGAGGCTTCGAGGACTTTCCCCAAAGAAGAGTGATCACCTTTGAAATCAGGAATTAGCACCTCGATCTTTATCCCTTGATCCTGTTTACGAATGGCTTGGATCGTCTTGGCAAAATGGGAGGCCCCGCCATCGGGGAGATCGTCTCGGGTGACGGAGGTAATGACGACGTATTGGAGTCCCATCTTCCTTACGGCCTGGGCCACTTTTTCTGATTCTGTTTCGTAGGGCAGGACAGGTATTCCGTGTTCCACAGCACAGAACCCGCAATTCCTCGTACAAACTTCCCCCAGGATTAAAAAGGTTGCCGTCCCTTGTGAAAAACACTCTCCGAGGTTGGGGCAACGAGCCTCCTCGCAAACAGTATGAAGACCTCCCTTATCCAGGATCGTCTTTACTTTTTGCAGATCCTGGAGAGGAGGAATTCGTTTTTTAAGCCAGGGAGGTTTTTTTAAATTCTTCAATTTTCAATTACCAATTATCAATTTGCAATGATCTTTTTTTGCTATGTGCTATGCGCTATGCTCTATGCGCTTTTTGGAGGACGTAGCGGTTTTGGCAAATGAATCGCCAACCCATCCACATCGAGACATGCCTCTTTTAACGCCTCCGGGATCGTTGGATGGGCCTGAATGAACCGGGTAAAATCTTTCAATTTACTCCCAATCATCGTGGATCCAATGGAGATGAGAACGCTTGCCTCGGGTCCGATGATATGAATTCCCAGGATCTCATTATTCTCACGGCTGGCAATCACCTTCATCAGACCATCGGTCTCCCCTGAAATTACGGCCTTGGGGTTCGACCTAAACGGAAACCGGCCAATTTTTATCTCTTCTTTTGCTTTTGCTTCTTTCTCAGTGGCTCCGATGGAGGCAACCTCGGGATGGGTGAAGATGCAAAGGGGAATCAGTTTGTCTTTCATCTCCTGGTCCATTCCCATCGCATTCTCTGCGGCCACCACTCCCTGCTCCATGGCCACATGGGCGAGCATGATTCCCCCGGTCGCATCCCCGATCGCATAAATATTGGGACAGGTCGTCTCCATGCGGGGATTGACTTTGATTCCTTTGGGAGAGGTCTCAATGCCGGCCTTTGGAAAACTGAGATCCAGGAAAGGCCCCCTTCCCACAGCCATCAGTAATTTTTCAGCATGGATTTCCTGGATTCCCTGCGGGGTTTTAACCGTAAGTTTCAATTCATCCTCGCCGTATCGGACCTCCTCCATTGAGGATTGGGTAAAAATTTTTATCCCGTCCCTCTCCAGAAAACGCCTGAGATTCCGGATCAACTCTCCCTCAAGGCCAGAAAGAATATTTTCCAGAACCTCCACAATCGTCACCTTTGAACCGAGGGTATTGAAGAGTGTAGCGAGCTCCATGCCGATATATCCTCCTCCGATGATCACCAACTCCCGGGGAACCCTTGTCATCTCCAGCGCTTCTTCGCTGGTGATGATCCTTTTGCCATCGGGGGCAATATTGGGAATGGATTTTGATGTTGAACCTGGAGCAAGGATGATCGCATCGGCTTCAAGAACCTCTTTCCGCTCTTCTCCGTCGAGGAGAATCACTTGATTCGGGCTGAAGAGGTCCGCCCTTCCTTTTTTTATCGTCACCCGGTGGGATTCAAGCAAAATCTCCACGCCATGAACCAGTTCTTCAACGACTTTATTCTTGCGACCCATCATGGGTTCCAGAAGTCCGGAGGCTTCGCAGGTAAAGGCCCGGAAAACAGGAGAGCCCTTCAGAGAGCGGAGAATGGCGGCATCGTGAAGAAGGGCTTTCGTGGGAATACAGCCTTGATTAAGACAGGTCCCACCGACACGATCTTTCTCAACGAGGATGGGTTTTGCCCCCAATTGGGCGGCCCGGATGGCTGCCACATAACCACCAGGACCACCGCCGATGATTACAATCTTTTTAGGAATCATAGGTTATTTTGTAAACAATACTACTTCCGCCTCCTCTATAATAACCCCACCCAGCCTCCCCTTAGATTAAGGGGAGGGGTGGAAGTCTAAAAAGGAAAGAATCCACACAAAAACCGTAAGAACCTTTTTTGATTTAAACCCTCAAACCTGAGGCTACAGGCTGGAAGCCTGTGCCACCGGATTTATCTTTCAACTTCCTTTAATTCCTTTACCTCCCAATCCCTTTGAAAAATTTCTTTAAAATGAAAACACACCCTCTCGGTTAATGGCTCTCTTGAAACCTTCTTCCCAAGCAGTTTCTCCATGGAAGTCATCCTTATCCCCTCCAGACCGCAGGGATGGATGAGTTCAAAATATCTTAAGTCTGTTGCATGGTTTAATGCAAATCCATGAAAGGAGGTCCAGCGTTTGATCGCCACGCCGATCGAGGCGATCTTATCTCCCTCTGCCCAGACCCCGCGGTTGGAGGAGTCCCTGCTCCCTCCGATCCCGAAATCTTTCAGGACGGAGAGGATCACCTCCTCGAGTTGGCCAATGTAGTGAATGAGACGATATCCGTAATCCTTCAGGTTGAGGATGGGATAGACCACCATCTGCCCCGGACCGTGATAGGTCACATCGCCTCCCCTCTCCACATGAAAAAGGGGGATTTTCATTGCTTTTAGCTCATCCGGGGAGATGAGCAGATAGGACCGGTTTCCGCGCCTTCCAAGTGTGATCACATGGGGATGCTCGAGGATAAGAAGAAGATCGGGGATCCTCCCCTCCACCCTCATGGACCAGAGATGATGTTGAAGGTCCCAGGCCTTAGCGTAATCCACTGTGCCGAGGTCTATAACGTATCCTTTTCTGTCCATACGATCCAAGTTTGAATCGGTAGAATAACCAATATCCAAGTACCAATAACCAAATAATTACCAAATTCCAATGACCAAAATCTTATAATCCCCTCACCCCATCCCTCTCCCACCCAGGGGAGAGGGTGGTTTAGGTTATTGGTTATTTGGTGATTGGAATTTATTTGGAGTTTGGGATTTGGTTATTGGGATTGATCCCTGTTCCATTTCAATTTCGGTTTTCTCGCCGCCAAAACCTCGTCGAGCCGCCTCACCTTCACCTTCCGGGGCGCCTGCCGGAGAAGGTCCGAATTCTCCTCCGCCTCCTTCGCAATGATGATCATCGTCTCGATGAACCGATCGAGCCCCTCTTTGCTCTCCGTTTCCGTAGGCTCCATCATCAGGGCGCCCTTGACGACCAGGGGGAAGTAGATCGTCGGCGGATGAAATCCATAATCGATTAATCTCTTTGCAATATCGAGGGTTGAGACATGATCTTTTTCCTGGTAGCGGTCGGTGAAGACACACTCATGCATGCAGGGCCGGTCGTAGGGAAGATAGTAAGAACCCTTCAATCCCGTCATCAGGTAATTGGCATTGAGCACTGCCATCTCACTCGCCCTCTTGAGCCCTTCCGCTCCCATGGAGAGGATATAAGCATAGGCCTTGAGAAGGACTCCGAAGTTTCCGTAGAATGCTTTCATCCTGCCGATGCTTTTGGGCCGATTGTAATCGAACCGGAAAGTCTCGCCTTCCTTCTCAATGACCGGAACCGGAAGAAAGGGGATAAGCTCTTCCTTTACAGCCAGGGGCCCGGAGCCGGGGCCTCCTCCGCCATGAGGCGTAGAGAAGGTTTTATGGAGGTTGAGGTGAACCATGTCCACTCCGAGATTGCCCAGCCTTGCAATTCCCATCAGGGCGTTGAGGTTGGCTCCATCGCAGTAGACAAACCCTCCTTTGCGGTGAACAATTTCAGCGATCTCCGCCAGATGTTCCTCAAAGAGCCCGAGGGTATTCGGATGGGTGACCATGATGGCCGACACCTCTTCATTCATCAGCTCGGCCACTTTCCCGGGTGGGATCACTCCTTTTTCGTTGGATTTGATCTCGACCATCTGATAGGAGGCAACGGCCGAGGTCGAGCAGTTCGTCCCGTGGGCGGTGTCTGGCACCAGCACCTTCTTCCTCTTTTCGCCACGGGCCTGAAGAGCGGCCCTGATCATCATCATTCCGGTCAGCTCGCCATGGGCCCCGGCTGCGGGCTGAAGTGTGACCCGGTCCATCCCTGTGATCTCTGCAAGATACCCTTCAAGTCCATGCATTAATTTAAGAATCCCCTGGACGAGACTCTCTGGTTGATAGGGATGAAGATGTGCAAACCCTCTCATCCTGGCGACTTCCTCATTCATCTTGGGGTTGTATTTCATCGTGCAGGAACCCAATGGATAAAAACCGCTATCGACGCCGAAGTTCCATTGGGAAAGACGAGTATAATGACGCACGACCTCCACCTCACTGAGTTGCGGGAATCCTTCCAGCTCTTTCCGCAAAAGGTGGGAGGGGATTCGTTCTTCCTCCTTGACTTGTTCAACATCCCATCGCGGCAAGGAATATCCTTTTCTCCCTTCCCCGCCCTGCTCGAAGATAAGGGGTTCATCCTGAAGGAGACCCGTATCCTTTATGTCTTTCATCGAATTCTCCACCTAATTCAGCTCAATTCTCTTTTTCTTACCTTGACTTAAAAATCCGAAATCCGAATATCGTCATGCCTGAGGCAGATCCGCCTCCCGCCCTTGGCGAGGCTCGCCTTTGGCGGCTGGCGGAAAACTCGAAACAATTTCTAAATACAAATGATGAAATTTTCAAAAAACTTTTCATTTAATCGTTTTGGATTTTGTGCTTTGGTAATTCGAATTTGTTTCGGATTTCGTGCTTCGAATTTCGATATTACTCATTTCATTGCTTTCTCCAGGACTTCGGCCCATCGATCGATCTCTTCTTTCGTATTCATCTCCGTCACCGTGACGAGGAGGTGGTGATCAAGTTCCGGGTAGAAACGTACAAGGTCTAAACCTCCCAGAATTTCCTCCGTCATCATGTTCTTCACCACCTTTTCGGGGTTGCCTCTGATCTCCAGGACAAATTCGTTGAAGGTGGGAGAGGAAAAGGCGATCTTGCAGTCCTCTATTTGAGAAACGGTTTTCTTTGCATATTCCACTTTGCTCAGGTTCATCAACGCCAATTCCCTCAGTCCCTTCTTTCCGAGACACGATAGAAAGATTGTTGCCATCAGGGCGCAGAGACCTTCATTTGTGCAGATATTGGAGGTTGCCTTCTCCCTGCGAATATGTTGTTCTCGGGTCGCAAGGGTGAGGACAAAACCTCTCTTTCCTTCCAGGTCAACGGTTTCGCCCACAAGGCGTCCGGGCATGTTCCGGATAAACTTGTCTCTTGTCGTGAAGATGCCAAGGTAAGGGCCGCCAAAGGAGAGGGGAATTCCAAGGCTCTGCCCTTCGCCCGCAACAATATCGGCTCCGAATTCACCCGGGGGTCTCAGCATTCCATAGGCAATCGCCTCGTTGAAACCGGCGACCATCAATCCCCCTTTCTCATGAATCTTTTCAGCGACGCCTTGGAAATCTTCAACCACACCGAAAAAGTTGGGACTCTGAATGACGACCGCACTCACATCCTCATCCAGGCATTGGGCCAGGACCCGCTCATCCGTTGCCCCCTTCCCCTTTAGATACGGAATCGGAACGATCTCCTGCTGTTCGGCGTCAAGATAGGTCCGAATCACCTGCCGGTACTCGGGATGGACGGCCTGTGAAAGCAGAACCTTTTTTCGCCCTGTGACACGAGCGGCCATCGACACTGCCTCGGCTAAACTTGACGCCCCGTCATACATTGAGGCATTCGACACCTCCATCCCGGTCAATTGGCACATCAAGGTCTGAAATTCGAAAATGGCCTGGAGCGTCCCCTGGCTAATCTCGGGCTGATAAGGGGTATAGGCGGTATAAAACTCAGAACGGGAGACCAGGTGTGAAATCACGGATGGGATAAAATGGCGGTAGGCCCCTCCCCCCAAAAAACTGGAAAAAAGAGTACCCTGGAGACCTTCCATGTGGCTCAGAAGGTCGGGTTCGGAAAGAGGTCCGGGAAGGTCCAAGGGTTTTGAGAGTCTTTGCTGTTGAGGAATGTTTCCGAAGAGGTCCTCGATACTCCTCACACCAATCGCTTCGAGCATCCTACGGACATCTTCTTTCGTGTGGGGAATGTAGCGGAAATAGCTTTCCATCATGATTCCTCTGAAAGAATCCCCTGGTAGGCCTGGTGAGAAAGGAGCTCCCTTAACTCTTCTTTCTCCTTCATTTCCAATTTGAGGAGCCACCCTTTCCCATAGGGATCTTTGTTGACGTATTCAGGATGATCCTTCAGCTCAAGATTTTTTTCGACCACCTTGCCAGTGACCGGGGAGAAAATATCGGCCACGGTCTTCACCGATTCGACCACGCCCATGCTCTCCCCTTTCTTAAACTCGGATCCGGTCTCCGGAAGGTCCACATAGACGATATCCTTCAACTGGCTCTGGGCAAAATCGGTGATCCCGATCGTCACCTGATTTCCCTCATCCCTCACCCACTCGTGATCTTTTGAATAAAGCAACTCTTCAGGAAATTCCATTCGCTCCTCCTCCTGTCATTGATCATTGCCAATTGAAAATTTCTCAAAAAATAGTCTAACGATAAAGGGTAATGAGGCCCGTATCGTTATAAAAAGGCTACGTTTGTCGTCTCCTGATTCTTTACACGTTACCGTAACCAGTAACCGAAACGGGCTTCGTAACCCTAACCTTAGAACCTGCTCTTTTATTACTTCAACTCATCCAGTGGAACATTGATGAATATCTCGATACAGGAGATATGCTTCAATTCTCCTTCAACCATGATCATGTGCTTGGAGGTTTTCGGTTGCATTCTTTTCCCGGTCAGGGCCGTATCGATGATCAATTCTTTTGTAATCATTTCACCCTCCCGCCAGGGAATGACTTCAATCTCCGGCGATTGATAGTCGACCAGAATGACTGGAATCTTTTTACAGCCGATCTTTTTCAAAGCATGGAGCCGGTGATGCCCATCCAGGATGATGTAAGTGCTCCTATCCACGGCGATGGGCATTTTGAGCATCCCATCCGAAAGGATCTCGTTCTTCAACTCCTCGAGATAATCGGGCCGGATCTCCTCATGTTCTCTCAACTCCTCGATTCTGATAAAAACAATATCAACCATACTCATCTCCTGTCAAAATAAAAAGGAGGAAGGCAATCTTATCCGCATCGCCTTCCTCCTGTCTTTTAACCTGAGAGATTATCCCTTCTGAAAAAGGGATTTATCCCCTTCGGTGTCCCAATTAAAAACGGGATCTTTCCAGGAATCTCTTAAGTTACAGTCCTTTTGCCTGAGAGTTTCATCCCGCTTTCAGCGGAACTTGCCCCTTCGGCGCCCGTTAATCTATTTCAGGGTCTCTCCTGTAACCTATAAAATTTTGTTCCAAATAGAGAGGGATGTCAAGAAAAAATTGTGAGTCGGCGTTGGAGAACTTAGGGAACCATCTTGGACTGGCACATCTGTGCCGGATTCCAGGCATCTGGGAAATCGTGACGTTGACGTTAACGTAGCCTGAGATTTCAGAAAAACGAACAGCGCGATCAAGGAACCTTCTTACATGGGTTTAATGTTTAATTGCAATGGAGTGACACGATTACCTTAAGCAATTGAGGTTCTGACATCCTGATAAAGAATGAATAGAATTCATAACCGTCCACCCTTCCCGGACAATCCGCCCTTCTTTTCTTATGATGTTCGGGCCCCCCAGTAACCAGATTGTTATCGGCGTAAATTTGATATCTGTGAAACCGATAAGGCAGCAGCCACAACAAGAGACGAAAATCTTTCTACCGCTTCCTCTGGAGAGAACCGCGTTCGTGACACTGCAATGTTAATTGCACCTATCGGCCACCTGTTTTGACCAAGGATGGCTGCTGCAATCGAGAGATCACCATGATAAAACTCATCAAAGGCTGTTGCATATCCTTGTGCCGCAGATATTTCGAGCTTCTTGAGTAAATCATCCATTCGATATGTCGTATACGGGGTGAACACCACTAGATCGGACCGTTTGAGGATGTTGCGGGCTTCATTGGGGGGGAGTCGCGACAGGATGGCGATGCCAGGCGCTGTGCAATACGCTGGCATCCTTGTTCCGATGATGACGTCGTTGTTCAGAACGTGCCTGCTCATGAAACGCGAAACAAAAATGATGTCAGTATCGTCCAGAACGGTAAGATTGACTGTCTCTTCGGTTGTCTTGCTGAGGTGGAGAAGATAAGGCAATGCCCGTTGAATGAGTGGGTTTGCACGCGTGTAACGGTAACCGAGATCAAGCATCTTTACCGTGAGTTCGAACCGTCTCGTGTCCGGGTCCTTTCGTAAGTAGCCGAGCCTCATTAGTGTATGGGTGAAGCGCTGTGCTGCGCTCTTATCCAACCCGACCGATGCAGCAAGCTGGGTGAGGCCCATCGAGGGAATTGCGCCGTCAAACGCGGTGAGAACACGAAATGCCTTCTCGACGGATTGAACCGATAGAGGATCCTCCCGCGATGACACAATCTTACTAGTCCGCGCTGAGAAACGTTTACGAGTTTTCATTGTTCGATCTTGCCCCAAGTTAAAATTCTTAAATTCCTGAAATGTGCTTGACAGGTTAAATTGGATATGGTAGCATTTCTACAATTTTTAAAATAAAAAGTATTATAATGCAATACAAAAATTCTAAATACTCAAATCAACAATCGTGTTTATAGCCATGATTCGCCAGATCAAAATAAGAAAAAAGTAAATTTTTAACGACTGATGGAGGTGAAAGAAATGTATAAGTTTATTTTAACTAGGAAAGAGGGAAATATAGGGATCATTACATTGAATCGGCCTGAGAAATTGAATGCATGGCACAAAGCAATGCGAGATGAACTTATCGATGGGCTTAGAAATTTTGAAAAAAATCAAAATATCAGGGCTATGATTCTAACCGGAGCGGGAAATCGAGCCTTTTCCGCCGGCCAAGACCTTGAAGAGGCAAAAACCTTCGACTCAGATCGGGCAGAAGAATGGATTGCGGAGTGGCGAGTGGTGTATGGTTTACTCATCGGCTTATCCAAACCATTGGTTGCTGCTTTGAATGGAGTGGCTGCGGGATCTGGATTCCAAGTGGCTCTCCTTACGGATGTTCGGGTTGGTCATCCGGGCGTTAAAATGGGGCAACCTGAGATCAATTCAGGTATTCCAAGCATTACCGGTCCATGGATCATGAAGGAAATGCTGGGACTTTCTCGAACCATTGAATTGGCTTTAACAGGCCGAATGATGGATGCTGAGGAATGCTACCGTGTTGGGCTGATACATAAGCTCGTTGCTCAAGAGGAACTGATGACCGAAGCACTTAATATGGCAAGGCTTCTTGCATCGAAACCGCCGTTGGCGATGCGTCTTACCAAGCAACGGTTCCGAGAGGTATTGGAAAAGGGTTTAGAAGATGTTCTTCAGGCGGCTGCAAGAATAGATCGTGAAGCATATGGAACTGGAGAACCTCAAGCAGAAATGAAAAAGTTTCTTCAGAAGCGAGCAGTTAAACGTTGAGTATTGGGTTTATATCCTAAGGGTGAACCCCTCGAGGGTAAAGAAATAGATTGGCCGTATCCATCGTTGTATCAATGGGCGGGTGACTGCAGGAGCCCTTCGAGCACAATGAATGGGCCCCACCAGAAATCCATGATTTGTAAAATGGCTGGAGTAAGCGGTAAGACTTCTGCAAGATGAAATGCAACCAACACATGGAATATAGGACGATACGTGAGTTATTGGAATATCGTGCACACTCCACACCCGATTGGGTCTTTGGGGTCCATGAGGATTGGGAAATTTCTTGCAGCACTTTGCAAGCATGTGTGAACCGTTTGGCAAATGGTCTTACGGAGGCCGGGGTCACCTCGGGGCAACATGTAGCCGTGATGCTCGGGAACCATCCGGACCACATTTTTACAATCTTTGCCCTTGCGGAGCTCGGTGCCGTTTGGGTCCCAGTCAATGTGAACTTACGGGGGCCCAGCCTTGACTTTCTTTTCGAAAAATCTGCCCCTCATACAGTAATCGTAGATGCCGCATTTTGGGATCGGCTGGGGCCTGTCTTGGCCGATAAAAATACGAAGACGGTTATTGTTCGCAATGTTTCCAACATTGTGAGTCCATCGGACCGGATGAGGATTATGGATTTTTCTGCAGTCACCGGAGGAGAGACACCCCCGTCGCTCCCAACCCCGACGTTGGGCGAGATTCGCTGCATTAGTTTTACTTCCGGTACAACGGGCGAACCTAAGGGGGTACTGCTGACCGAACGGATGCTAATGACCTTTACAAGAGGCGCTGCGATTGCGTCAGAGGTCCGCCAAGGAGATGTTTTTCTGCTCTGGGAACCCCTTTATCACAACAGCGGCGTACAGATGTGTATCCTCGGACTCATGGAACAAGTGAAATTAGTGATTGTACCGAAATTTAGTGCATCCCGTTTTTGGGACCAAATTAGGAAGTACCAAGTGACGAAAATGCATTACCTTGGAGGTATCATTGACATTCTGTTGAAATACCCCGCGAATCCAAACGATAAGGATCACAGCATCCAACTTGCTTTTGGCGGGGGATGCAGCATCAACGGCTGGAAAGCGTTTCAAAACCGATTTGGTGTAAGAATCCAAGAAGTCTACGGCTTGACCGAGGCATCCGGCTTTTCCACAATCAACAAATCCGAGAAAATTGGCTCCATTGGAAAAGCTTATCCCTATTTTGAGGTTAAAATCGTTGACGATGAAGGGAAACCATTAGACCCTGGACAAATTGGTGAAATTGTCATTCGCGAGAAGGAACCAGGACTGATCACACAGGGTTATCTCGAAAACCCTGAATCAACAGCCAACGCATTTCGGGGTGGTTGGCTTTATACTGGAGATTTAGGGTGTTATGACGAAGAAGGAGATTTTTATTATAAAGGGCGCAAGAAAGATAGTATCCGTCGCCGCGGTGAAAACATCTCCGCGTGGGAGGTAGAGCGTGTACTGAACTCCCATCCAAAAATTCAGGAAAGTGCTGTTATTGGCGTCGATGCTGATGTGGGGGAGCAAGAGCTGAAAGCCTTTATAAAGTGTGCTGCCGGTTCAACTCTTGAACCTCTTGAAATCATAAAATGGTGCGAGTCCCTTTTGCCCTATTATCAAATACCACGTTATGTGACTTTTGTGGCCTTTTTTGAAAAAACTCCAACAGAGCGTATCCGGAAAGAAAATCTTCCAAAAGAGACAACCGATTGCTGGGACCTTGAAAGCTCTGGATACAAAATCGAGCGTAGGTGAAAGCCAAATTGGGTCTTAAGAAAACACCAAGATTTCGTTTGATACAGTTCAGACCCTTGAACTTTTGGGGAAGATACGGTTGGTTTGGAAGTGATGATTGATCAGGAGGGAAGAAGGGCAACCAACCAAAAGGAAAGAAAGGAGGTCAAATCACAGTGATTATTCCAAATATGGCCAAGAGGTTTAGCATATGTGGGATTCCAATCGGTGTCCTGTGCCTTGAAGCTTACCATGCAAAAGTCCCAGGGATTCTCAGAAATGCATCCACGTTCAAGTTTCCGGTGCTTTATAAGGTTGTCATTGGAGCCAGTATTGAGAGACTGATTAATCGACAAGATCCAAGTCTTCTTGCGCCTTTCATAGAAGCCGTTCGGGAGCTGGAACAAGAAGGGGTTCGAGCTATTACGGGAAGCTGTGGGTTCATGGTCCTTTTTCAAAGGGAGCTCGCAGAAGCAGTTAACATACCCGTTTTTATATCTAGCCTGATTCAGGTCCCTATGGTTCATCTTATGCTTAGACGGAACCAAAAGGTCGGGATTTTAACAGCAAGCAAAAGCAAACTGACAGAAGACCATCTCCGCGCTGTAGGGGCTGAGTCTGTACCGGTTTGCATAGCTGGAATGGATGATCAGGAGGAATTCTCCGAAACCATTTTGGGGGGGAGAAAAAAGGAAATGGACTTAGATAGACTTGAAAAAGAAGTCCTTTCCGTAGTTGATAACCTTGTCAAGGAAAATCCTGAGATGGGTGCCCTCGTCATTGAGTGCACTGATTTGCCTCCTTTTGCCCATTCGATTCAACAAAAGATCAATCTCCCTATTTTTGATATCATTACTTTGACCAATATGGTATACGAAGCCGTAGTCAGGACAAGTTACCAGGGGATCATGCCACGTTAATAAAACGAAAAATTTCATTTGAGGAGAGAGATGCCAGTTTGGATACAAGAAAAGGAATAATCTTTAAGAGATTTTGCATTGGAAAAAAAAAGTGATAAATTGAAAATAAGAGAATCGATCAGAGGCCGAAGGGAGGTGCAAGAGAGCTTCAATTGAGCCTGTGATTCCGTTTAAATATGATGTAGATTGTATCCTATGAAATGAAACAAGGTTGCTTTGGATTGTCAGTTTGTAAACATCTTTTGAAGTCAGGACAGATGGCGCCACATAGGGTCGTGTCTCATGGTCAATGGATTAGGAATCAAAGAAGCAAAGAGATTTTTCGAGATAACCACTTCAGTTACATAAAGGGGAAACCATGTCCAGAGAATTAGAAAAGATTATGCTCATTGGCATTGGAGAACTGGGAGGAATCGTGCTTGAATATATGTGTAGGATCCCAGGCATCTGCGAAATTGTGATCGCTGATTCAAATGCGGATTGGGGCTTAAGGAAAACGAACAGTGCGATTGAAGGCGCTTCCTATATGGGATTGTATCCGAATATCCAGTTTCATCACATCGATTTGCTAAACATCGAGAAAACGGCCGAGTTACTTAAAAAAACCAATCCCACGATCATTTGTAATGGAACCACTCTACAATCCTGGTGGGTGGTCAATGAACTGCCTCCGGAAGTCAATGCAAAAATATATAAAGATAGATGCGCGATTGGGCCATGGACGGCCATGCATCTTGCTTTATCTGCAAAGCTGATGAAGGCTGTTAAAATATCTGGTATTGATACCTATGTGGTGAATACCTCTTATCCAGATGTAACCAATCCCAGTCTTGACAGAATTGGTTTGGCACCGACCGTGGGTATAGGCAATATGGATTTAGCCGTTCCCTATATACAAAAAGCCACTTCAGAGCTATTGAAAGTTCCTATTAGAAACATTGGAGTGGAATTGATCGCCCATCATTATCATGCTTATTATTGGTGCCGCTATGGAACAGGCTCCGAAGTCCCCTTTTATCTGAGGGTCTATATGGGTAAAGAAGATGTGACAAACCAATTAGGTGACATGAAACAATTTATTGCGGAACTCCCCAAACGGGGTATGAGGCCAGCTGGACGTCATGGCCAGTTTGTTGTGGCAGGTTCATGCCTGAAAAATATTATGGGCATCTTTAACGACACCGGAGAGATCACCCATGCTCCAGGGCCTCAAGGATTAGAAGGTGGTTATCCAGTAAGATTGAGTCGTAAGGGTGCCGAAGTTGTTTTACCTAAGGGGGTTACTCTTAAACAAGCCAGAGAGTATAACCTGGAGGCGCAACAGTACGATGGCGTCCAAGAGATAAAGGCCAATGGCGATGTGATTGTGACAGATGAAGCCTATTACACTTTTAAAGAAATGCTGAATATTGATTGCAAGGTGATCACCATAGAAGATTCATATGAACAAGCCATGGAATTGAGGAAAAAGTTCCACGAATTTGCCAGAAAACATGGTGTCAACATTTAAGGAGAATAGAATAGAGAACATTTAAATCAAGAAAGGAGGTCAAAATGGAATCTAAGAAAAGAATGCTGATTATCGTTTTGTTGAGCGGGCTGGCCTTGATCGTGGAGAGTGCAGTTCCGCTAATGGTCCAGGCATAGTCAAAAGAACCGGTGAAGATTGGTTTCCTAACACTAAACCAAGAAAGGAGATCAAAATGGAATCTAAGAAAAGAATGCTGATTATCGTTTTGTTGAGCGGGCTGGCCTTGATCGTGGGGAGTGCAGTTCCGCTAATGGTCCAGGCACAGTCAAAGGAACCGGTGAAGATTGGTTTCCTAACACCTCTTTCACCGCCTGGTGACCATGCCTCTGGTAAGAGAATGCTTTGGGGAGGAGAACTAGCCGTCAAATATGTGAACGAGGTCATGGGTGGTGTTTTGGACGGAAGACCCTTGAAACTGGCTGTTGAAGATGATCAAGGTGTCCCTGCAGAAGGAGTGACTGGTTACCGAAGACTGGTTACAAAAGAGGGAGTGGTCGCTGTCATTGGGCAATTCCACAGTTCGGTATGCCTTGCCGTAAACGAAGTGGCAAAGGAATTAGGTGTTCCATTATTTTCTACAGGCGCTTCAGCTGCAAAGATTACGGAATCACGCTATCCCACCATATTCAGCATCATGGGACTCACTCCACCTAGGGCAGAGTTTTACATGGAATTTGCAAAAAAGATGGGATTTAAGCGCGTAGCAATTCTATCAGAAGACACAGACTACGGGACAGGGTTCGATCAGTGGATCAAAGAATACGGAAAGAAAGGAGGAATTGAAGTAAAAGGCATCATCTTTCCAAGAACGAGCTTAGACCTAACCCCATCGCTTTTAATTATAAAGGCATGGAATCCAGACCTTCTAATCAATGTAGGGGTTGGAGCAAATGCCTATCTGATGGTCAAGCAGGCTTTTGATGTAGGTCTTGTCCCCAAAGTCCCGATGCTCGCTACTTTTGACTTCCCTACACGACCAGAATATTGGGATGCAGTTGGAGATAAGGGTAACTATATTCTTTATCAGGTTTATTACAAACCGGGAATGCCTGTTACAGATTCAGGGAATTGGATGATACGCAGATATGTCGAATTATACAAAGAAGATCCTACGTTTTACGCCCTGAATGCTTTCGGTCAAGTCGTGATTGTGGCCCAGGCTGTCAATTTTGCTCAATCGGCTAAAGCAAAAGATGTCATCATGGCTCTCAAAACCAAGACGTTCACCGATTGGATTGGCACGGTGAAGTTTGAGGAACATCCGGGGATGAGGTGGCACAATGTTTCACCACCCTTGTTAATCCTTCAAATGACGAAAGTGAGACAACTGAGTAAGGAATCTATTACTGTATGGCCTCCCTCTTTGGGCGGCACTGAAAAAATCCTGATTCCATAATTTATGAAGAGTTATCGCATAAGTGACAAACCCAATTGGCCCCTCCGGAACTTGAGAGCAAAGGCTTACAATTCCGGAGGGGTACCTTAACTCTCATCCCAAAGGAGATAAGCAGATCGATACCCACCTCTTCTTACAATTTTTAATCTCAGGGATCATCATGGGCGTCCTATATTGTTTGATGTCCTTGGGGGTAAATTTTATCTACGGAATTATGAAAGTCATCAACTGGGCCATAGGCGAGTTTTTCATGATCGGCGCCTATGTCCAGTATCTTTTGATTGTCTTTTTCTTGGGAGTCCGATACTGGTACATCGGCGTTCTTATCGCAGCCCTTTGCACATTCCTCCTTGGGGCCCTCGTTCAAAAAATACTTATTAAGCCCATGTTTGTCGGTATTATCGAGGAAAAGATGGAATATGCTACCATTGTCACCATTGCTATGGCCATCCTATTTCGAAATCTTGCGATTTTTATAGGAGGCCCTTTTATCTACACGCCACCGGATTACGCACCTCCCACCCGTATTGGACCACTCCCAGTAAGTGGAAACAATGTCATTGCGTTTATCGGAACAATTATTATCCTCGCTTTCTTCTTTTACTTTTTGAAAAGAACGTGGATTGGGAAAGCATTCCAGGCTGTTTCTCAAAACCGACCTGGAGTTTTAACAGCCGGGATTGACGTTCTAAAATTCGATATGATCGCCTTTGGTATTGGAACTGCCTTGGCCGGGGCAGGTGGAGCCCTTTTAGCCCCAGTCCTCCTTGTTTATCCTCTTTGCGGTGTAATTCCCACAGTAAGAGGGTTTGAAATCATTGTCATCGGTGGATTGGGTTCGATACCAGGTGTCTTTGTGGCTGGGCTTTCTTTAGGAATAGCTGAAAGCCTCGGAGCAGCTTTCATCAACCCTTCCTTTGTTGATATCTACGGATTTGGACTACTTATGCTTATCCTATTGATAAAACCTTATGGACTGTTCGGAAAGCCTGAACGGAGCGTGTAGTGTTAAAATATAGATTCAATTCCGTCGGACTATTACTTCTTCTTTTAATTGCCATTGTCCTTCCTTTTTACCTTGCTGACTATTGGATACACTCATTAACTGTGGCCTTATATTATGTGATTATGGCTGTTACATGGAATCTTCTGGGAGGTTATACCGGGCAATTTTCCCTCAGCCATCATACCTTTGCTGTCATAGGTAGTTACACGTCGGCCCTCTTAATTATTAGAATAGGCACCCCCTTATGGATGGGGATAGTATCTTCATGCATTTTCAATGCCTTCATTAGCTTATTACTCGGCATTCTATGCCTTCGGATGCGAGGCATCTATCTTGCCCTGACAACCTGGGCCTTTGCAGAAATTGTCAAGAGTTATATCCGTATGGATTTTCAATTTACCGGTGGAGATAGAGGACTTAACACACCTTTATTTTTTAAGACCATAGATCCTCTCCCCTACTATTACCTCTTCCTGGCATTTGCTGTAATAACGATTCTTATCATTGCCATCATCATGCGTTCACGGATCGGTTATTACATTAGAGCAATTCGAAACGACGAATTGGCAGCTCAAGCTATGGGTGTCAACACAGTTCGCTGGAAGGTCTTCTCCTTTATGGTAGCCAGTGTTCTTGCCAGTATGGCTGGAACCCTTTATGGCCATTTTATAGGATTGGTCAGTCCTGTATTAGGCGAATTTAGTGAAATGGCCTTTATCATCATTTTTGTGGTCATAGGTGGCATGAGGAGTCAAGCTGGGCCAGTTGTGGGAACTATATCCGTTCGTTTTCTTGCTGAAGTTCTAAGAAAATGGCCTGAAGTGAGAATGGTTATTTTTGCTTCTGTGGTCATACTTATTATGCGGTTTTTTAATGGTGGGCTTATTGAATTTTTAAGAAAAGTGTATCAACGAATTCGTCATGGGAAAGACGGAGAATCTGTTTCTGTTTTTCAAAAAATGGAGTAGAGGCAAAGGCATCGAGGAAATAATGAATAGCCAAAGCCGCCCACTATTGGACATAAAAAATTTGGTAAAAGATTTTGGCGGATTAAGGGCTTTGAGCAATGTCTCCTTAAATATTCAAAAGGGGGAGATTCGAGGACTCATTGGGCCGAACGGATCCGGCAAGACAACCATGATCAACTTAATTACCGGAATCTACAACATCAGCGGAGGGGCAATTTACTTCTCCCAAGATAGGATTGATGGATTGCAACCTAATGTTATTGCAGGAAGGGGTGTGATACGAACCTTTCAGATTCCCAGGGTTTTCAAAGATATGACCGTCCTTGAAAATATGATGGTCCCCGCGC
Source organism: Deltaproteobacteria bacterium (assembly GCA_020059605.1). GTDB lineage: Bacteria > Desulfobacterota > BSN033 > BSN033 > UBA1163 > RBG-16-49-23. The sequence continues at coordinate 31,247 of JAGVBT010000136.1, read as the reverse complement.
TTTGCCAACAACAAAGTATGGCTGAGGCAAAAGCCCGTGCTGAAGAACTACTTGAATTTTCGCTTCTTACCAGAATGAAAGATGAACCCGCAAAAAACCTTTCGGGTGGTCAAAATATGTTGCTTCAAATTGTCCGGGGTTTTATGAAAAAGGACCTTCGTTTATACTTGATGGACGAACCTTTTTCAGGAGTTCATGAATCTATCAAGGGTATCATCATTAAGAACATTAAAGCGATGAACCAAGAAAAAATGATAACTTTTCTTATTGTTAGCCATGAAATGACTACCGTTAGAAATCTTTGTCATCGGATCTCGGTTCTTCATAAAGGGGAATTGATTTCCCAAGGTACAATGGAGGAGGTTGCCAATGATCCCTTGGTAATCGATGCCTATCTTGGGGGAGAATAACATATGCTCACCATCGAAAAAATAACATCAGGCTATGTCGAAGGGATTGATATCTTATGGGATATTTCTCTTGATGTAAAGAATAGCCTTATTACTGGAATTATTGGGCCTAACGGGGCAGGAAAATCCACCTTACTGAAAACTATTTTTGGCTTTCTTCATCCACATCGAGGCAAAATTAAGTTTGAAGACAAGGAAATTCAAGACTACCATCCTTATCATCTAAAGCAAATGGGAATAAGTTATATGCTTCAAGAATTCAGTACATTCCCACAGATGACCGTAAGAGATAACTTGTCTTTAGGGGCTTGGGTTTTCCGAAGTGATCGTAATTTAGTAAAAAAGAGATTGGAAGAGGTTTATGAATTTTTCCCTTTGCTCTGGGAGAGGCAAACGGAAAAGGCCACCTACTTGAGCGGGGGAATCTTACGAATGCTTTCTCTTGGGAAAGAAATCATGTCAAAGCCAAAACTATTTTTGGTTGATGAGCCTTCTTCGGGCCTTGCACCAATGATTGTTAAGGAAATCTATGGTTTTCTCAAAAAAATCGCTGAACAAGGGGCAACCATACTCATAGTCGACCAAAATATTATGAAAGTACTTGAAATTTCACATTATATGTACCTTATTGAGATGGGGCAGGTCAAACAGGCGGGTCCCAAGGAAGATTTTGAAGGAAATATACGGGAAATCATAAGAGAATCGCTTATTGATAAGTAATTACATGCTATCTAAAGAGAGATAATTTTCTGGCAGCAAAGGATTTTTATATAGAAATCTAAGATAAAAGAAATTCGAAATAAATTATTGACAGAGAAAGGAGCAGATAAAATGAAGGCAGCGGTTTTAAAAACATTGAAGGAACCTTTGGTCATTGAGGATGTTCCTCTCCCTACCCTTGGGCCAAAGAATGTCTTAATGAAGGTTAAACAGTGCGGTATCTGTATTACGGATATCAAGATGGTCAGCGGTGTAAGACCGACCGGAAATTTGCCTTTTATCATTGGGCATGAGGGGGTAGGGATTGTCGAAGACGTTGGAAAAGAAGTAACTCACTTTAAAACGGGAGAAAGGGTATTAATGGATCCCCTGTTGAGCTGCGGAATGTGTTTGAATTGCAGCTTTGGGAGGGATAACATGTGTGAAAGTCGGAGATTAATCGGCATCACCAACGAAACTCCGGGTGTTTACGCAGAATATGGAGTCATTCCGGAGAGAAATCTATACAAACTGCCTGATGAAGTTTCCTTTAGTGATGGCGTCCTTATTAACAGTCTTTTGTCCCCTGCCTTTCACGGCGTCAAGCGGATGGATTTTAAGGCCTCTGAAACAGCATGCGTCTATGGTTTGGGCTCGATCGGGACCATGACGATCCTTGCCCTGAAAGCATTTGGGGCTTCTCAGATTATCGGCGTCGACATTAATGAGCAGGCTCTAAAAAACGCAGAGAAGTTTGGCCTGGATTATGTGATCAACTCCAAAAAGGAAGATCCCGTAAAGAGAATAAGGGAACTAACCGGCGGGAAAGGAGTGGACGTAGCATTCGAGGTTGTGGGCAATCACGAAACCATCTTGCAGGCCATTTACAGCACGAGACATGGAGGAAGAACGTGTATTTTGGGAGTTCCTTTTTACCATGTGGTTATCGATTTCAAAGATGCTTTGGGTTTTTTTCACGAACTTTCTGAAAAAGAAGCCTCCATTATCATCGCGTGGGGGTATACCCGACAGGAGTTTCCAATGATGTTAAATATGGTAAAGAAACGCCTCATCGACTTTTCGCCCTGTCGAACGAAGGTGATTCCTTTAGAGGAAGTGAATGAAGGCATAAAATGGACCGGCGAAGGAAAATATACAAGAGTCATCATTGAATTCTAGTTAAGACTTTTACGGAGAACCCAAGAGGCAAAGGAGAAGAAATATGAAAGCAGCTATATTGAAGAAATTAGGAACCCTCCTCACGATTGAAGAGATCCCCAAGCCACAGGTAGGGGAAAATGATGTTTTGATGAAGGTCAAAGCGGCAGGAATTTGTATTGCGGACATGTATACCTTGAGAGGTGAACGGCCCATTAAATTACCGCATATTTTGGGTCATGAGGCGTCGGGGGTCGTAGCAGAAGTGGGAAGCAAGGTAAAAAAGTTTAAGACTGGGGATCGAATTCTAGGAAACGCTATCATCACCTGTAATGAGTGCTACTACTGCAAGAATGATTTGGAACAAGTATGTAACAAACACACCATCGTGGGCACGGATGGAGGGACCCAGGGAGCATTTGCAGAATATTACAAATTGCCCGAGGGAAATGTGTATCACCTTCCGGAAGAGATTCCCTTTGACCAGGCAACGGTCATCACCAGTCCTTTGGCTTCCGCTTATCACGGAGTCCGAATTGCAGACATACACAGGGGAGATACCGTGGTTGTTTATGGAGGGGGTGCGATCGGTTATCATGCGATGCTTGGCGCCTTATCCTATGATTCGGTACGAGTTTTCATGATCGATACCGTAGATAAAAAACTGGAATTGGCCAGGAAAGCGGGGGCGGCCGAGGTGATGAATCCGTCGAGAGAAGATCCCGTCAAGAGAATTCTTGGGCTGACCGAGGGAAGAGGCGCAGATGTTGTAATTGAGGCCGTGGGACTCAATCAAACCATCAATCAAGCGATCTTAAGTGTGGGAAAAGCAGGAAGATTGGTTTTTATGGGAGCGCCCTTTGGGAAGATCTCTTTTGAGTTTGAAAATTATCGACAGAGTTTTCTCTTTAAAGAAATTAAAATGACGTCCAGCATCACCAATCGCAAGGATGAAATGCCCCAATTGATTGAATTGGTGAGAACAAAAAAGATTGATCTCTCCCGCTCAGTTTCCTTAAAATTGCCTTTTGAAAAGATTAATGAAGGCCTTGAAATCGTCAAAAATGATGTCGGTAACCTGATTAGGGTCGTCCTGGAATTTGATTGAGATAGTTCAATACGACGAAAGTGTTTAAATATGACTTTTTAAAACCTGACAAAAAATCAAGGCCTAGTTCTTCGGCAGAAAATATTTTTTAACCGTTCACAGATTTATCGTCAAAATAAGGTTGAAAGCGAATCGCATTATCATCATTGGAGGAGGAAACGGAGGCCAGGCCATGGCTGCTGCGATTGCATTGGCCGGCTATGAGGTCGTCTTGTATGATCGTTTTGAGGAAGTTATCGCTCCGGTTTTGCAAAGACAGGGAATTGAGCTCTCCGGTGTGTCGACCCAAGGCTTCGCCCGTCTCGAAAAAGTGACAACAGATCTTAAGGAAGCTCTTATTGAAAAAGGTCTTATTTTAGTCGTTCTTCCAGCTTTTGCCCACGCCTATATCGCCGAACACATTGCCCCCCTTCTAGAAAAAAACGATAGGCTGATCCTTTCTCCTGGCTCAACCGGAGGAGCTTTCGAATTTCGCAAGATTCTCGTAGAGCATGGAGCACCAGAAGGCGTGAAGGTGGGAGAAACGGATACGCTCATCTACACTTGCCAAATTACTAGCCCAGGTCAAGTTAAAATCATGGGAGTCAAAGATCACCTAGGTATGGCAGCACTCCCAGCAAAAGATACTCAGACCCTTTTAGAACCCTTGAAGGAGATTTATCCTCAGGCTTATGCTGAAAAAAATGTTCTCTTTACTGGACTGAATAATATGAACCCCATTTTCCACGTCTTTCCAACCCTTGCAAACCTCGGTTGGATGGAAGCGACTCAAGGAAATTTTCGATTCTACTATGATGGTATAACTGCCTCCGTGGCCAGATTGATTGAGGCTGTTGATAGAGAACGGATAGCGCTTTGTCAATCTTTTGGAGTTTGGACGGTCAGTGCGATTGAATGGCAAAAAAAGTTATATGGAGCAAAGGGAGATACATTGCCCCAAGCTCTGCATTCAAATCGTTCTTACGAAGAGATTCAGTCTCCCCGCTCCAAAGATAATCGTTTTCTCACACAAGATGTCCCAATGGGCTTGGTTCCCATGGCTGAGATAGCTAAGATCGCGGATATTCCTACACCATTCATGGATAGCGCTATCCTTATGGCATCAGAAATAATGGGGGAGGAATACAGGGCGACCGGTCGCAACTTAGATGCAATGGGGCTTTCAGGGCTGAACAAAGAAGAACTGCTTCGTAGAGTGTGAAAGAAGGGAATCGATAAGGATCATGCTTTCCTCAGAACTAAATCGATCATCAGTTCGTCGGCGAGGCGATGGAGATCATTTCTCAACCTCTCTTCCGATGGGGAACGGGGAACCTCAAGATCGATGTCCATCTCAAAGATAGGGGTTCCGCTCTCCGCAGAGGTGATACGGTGGGTTTTCATGTCGATGATATTGACTTCACGATCAGCCAGAAGCCGACAGACCTTGAACACGATCCCTGCATGGTCAATCCCTGATGTGTTGATTTTAAACCGGTCGCTTCCTCCCCTGTCTCCGGGATGGGCCTCCTCAAAAGAAATGGGAGTAAAGAAGACAGTGAGGTTTTTCTCCCATTCGAGACGCTTTAGATCGGACGAAAGTTTCTGATCTACCTCCTCCTTGTCAGTGGAAAAGAGAAGCATAAGGGCGAAATGGTTCCGGAGAAGGCTCATGCTCGAATCTTCGATATTCCCCCCACATCCAAAGATCACCTCCGAAACATCTGCCACGATCCCTGGTCGATCCTTCCCAATCGCCGACAGAATGAAATAAGTCTTCATAGGAACTCCCATTTAAAGGAACGGGAACCCTCAATATTGATGTCCATCTCGAAAATAGGGGTCCACTTTCTGCGGGAAGGATACGTCTGACGGTGGCGTCGTGATGTTGTTCCCTGCTGAAAAAATAGGACCCCAATTGAGCCAAACAATAGTTCCTCCCCCCCACGGAGACTGTGTCGTAATGAGCCATTCGCCCTTCGATACGCTCAGGACGAACGGCTAAGTGATTGACTTTTAACATGCCGTTATCCCCACGTGGTGAGGTTCTCGAAGCATGGACGGCATTATGACACAGTCTCATTGTAAGGGGGAAGGAGATGAGATAAGAAACAATCAGGTTCATCCAGAGCCCCCTTGTCGAAAAAGATCGTTATAAGAAAAGGGATATTCTTTTTCGCTCAATTAGAGTAGGAATTTAATCAGGACTGCCCCCGGTTTCCGCATCTGTTTTTTTGCAATTGGCAGGTATGGCTATTTTGTAGTCTACTACAGAATAGCCTTGACTATTTTGTAGTTTAGGTTATTATAGCCACATGCGATACATAACCCCTTATATCCTTGAGGATCTTGGCTCAAAAATGGTTTTTATAAGCGGTCCCCGCCAGGTGGGGAAAACTACTCTCGCCAAAGGAATTCTTTCAGACCATTTTCCTTCAGGCAGATACCTGGACTGGGATCTGGATGAAGATCGCCAGGACATCCTCAAAAAGAGATGGGATAGAGATGACAGGCTTTTGATTTTTGATGAACTGCACAAATTCCCTAAATGGAAGACATGGATCAAAGGTATTTACGATGTATCTCACCCATCCCATGCCTTTCTTATAACGGGCTCCGCGCGTCTCGATATATACCGGCGTGGAGGGGATTCGCTCATGGGACGGTATCATCCCTGGCGACTCCATCCCTTTACTCTCGACGAGCTGCCAAATGGGATTGCCCCAAAAGAGGGATTTCAAAGGTTAATGGCGCTTGGTGGTTTTCCAGAACCTTTCCTTGCTGGAGATGAGCGGGCTGCTCGACGATGGAGAAGAGAGCGCTTTGATCGCGTTCTGCGTGAAGACATACGGGATTTGGAATCCATACGAAACATTCAACTTCTCGGACTTTTTGTTGATTTGCTGCGTCAACGAGTGGGTGGGTTGGTCACCCTTTCAAACATAGCAACGGATCTCCAGATTTCACCGAAGACGGCGAAGGTCTGGCTTGACGTCCTTGAAAGGATGTATCTTCTTTTTACAGTCCGTCCTTATACAAAATCTCTGCCCAGGGCTGTGCTTAAGCCCCCAAAAGTCTACTTCTTCGACAATGGAGATGTTCTTGCGGGTGAAGGGGAACGGTTTGAGAACCTGGTGGCGACTTCCCTGCTGAAACGACTCCACTTTTTGGAAGACCGTGATGGATACCGGTATGAACTCCGTTATCTTCGTGACAAGGAGGGGCGGGAGATCGATTTTGTCATTATCAAGGAAAATCGCATCGAGGAACTGATTGAAGCCAAGTGGTCGGATGATGAGATTTCAAAATCGCTTCTCTATTATACTGAACGATTGGAGCCCGAGAAGGCCACTCAAATTACTGCCCAACTTAGAAGGCCTTACAGCCAGGGGCGTATCCGGGTAACAGATCCGCTTTCCTACTTCCACCCCGACTTCTTTGTCAACCCCCCCTTTTGAGACTGTGTCGTAATTGGCCATTCGCCCTTCGACAGGCTCGGGACGAACGGCTAAGTGATTGACTTTTAACATGTTGTATTCCGTTCGGGGTGAGACTCTCGAACCATGAGCGGAATTACGACACAGTCTCTTTGCCAAAACCGGTGTCCAGAGACATCATAACGTATTGAAAGAACTGGATTCCGGTCGTTGCGACCCGCCCACCAGGAGTGGGTCCGCCTCGGGCGGAAAACCGAGCTTTTGCCGGAATGATGAAAAAGCGTTAATTGAGACTTTTTACGAGACTATCAAAGTAGTTTTTCAGAGATCTCTTCACACCTTCCTCAACACCAAATCGATCATCAATCCGTCGGCCAGGCGGTGGAGTCCATTTCTCAACCCCTCTTCGGATATGGAGCGGGGAATTTCCACCTCCATCTCCATCTCAAAGAACGGAGTCCCGCTTTCCGCCGAGGTGAGCCGCTGTGTTTTCATGTCAATGATGTTCACCTCCCGGTCCGCCAGAAGGCGGCAGACCCTGAAGACGATTCCCGCATGGTCGATCCCTGAAGTGGTGATTTTAAAGTGGTCACATTCTCTTTTGACCTCGGTATGGGCCTGCTCAAACGTGACAGGAGAGAAGAAGACCGATAGGTTTTTCTCCTGTTCGAGACGATTCAGGCCGGATGAAAGTTTCTGATTCATTTCTTCTCTTTCCGTCGAAAAGAGCAGGAGAAGGGCAAAGTGATTCCGGAGAAGACTCATGCTGGAATCTTCGATATTGCCTCCGCATTCATAGATAACTTCGGAAACATCCGCCACAATCCCCGGCCGGTCTCTCCCTATCGCCGACAGGATGAAGTAGGTTTTCATGAAACCTCCTTAACTATTAAACTCGAAATACAAAGCACGAAATCCGAAACAAATTCGAAATTCAAATGTTTGAATGTTCAAAACTTATGTCTTCTTTGATACTGTTTGGGAAATTGGGTCATTTGAAATTGTTTCGAGTTTTCCGCCAGAGGCGGATCTGCCTCAGGCATGACGATATTCGAATTTCGGATTTCCTTATTCCAGGATTTCCAGATTCGCATATCGCGTTTTTAATCGCTTCGGCCCAACACTTTGAAAAAAAATGGTGGCCTTCTGGTCTTCGTTCATCCCTTCGATCGATTTCACCCTTCCATCGCCGAACTTGGGATGCCGCACCTTCATTCCTGTCCGGAGGGAATAGAATCCGTTGGGGCTCAATACAATTTCTTCATTTCTCGAACCGTCCTCCTCCCGGATGGCGATATGCTTTTCATCTCCGTAACGGTCAACATTATCGGGCCAGAAGGTTTCCTGAGAGAACAAAGTCTCCGTCCTTTTTTCCCTCTCAACGACCTGAATCAACTCAAAGGGAAGCTCGTCCAGAAACCGGGAGGCAAGGTTGGCCCTTCCTACTCCGAACGTGGAACGCTTCTCCGCCCGGGAGAGAGAGAGTTTCTCTTTTGCGCGAGTGATCCCGACATAACAAAGCCTCCTCTCCTCTTCGAGGTCTTCGGTCTCCTCTCCCCTCCGGTAGTGAGGAAGAAGGCCCTCTTCCATTCCAACGATGAAGACGACGGGAAACTCCAGGCCCTTGGCGCAATGCAGGGTCATCAGGGAGACCCGGTTTTCTCTATCCTCGTAAAGGTCCCCGCTGGTAACCAGCGAAACTTTCTCCAGAAAGGTTTCGAGCGAGACTCCTTCGTCTCCGCGCTCAAGCTCCGCCATTACATTGATCAATTCATCGATGTTCTCTGTCCTGGAAAGCGCCTCATCGGTTCCTTCCTCCTTCAAGCGTTGAAGATATCCTGTCCTGGCCAGGAGATTCAGGGTCAACTGGCTGAGGGAGAGCGTCCCGGCTTCTTCCCGAAATGTCTCGATCAGATGAACAAACCCTCCGATCCTTTCTCTTGCCGCGGGAGGCAGCCAGTCTTCTTTCAGGGTTTCTCTCATGACCTCATAAAGAGAAATGTCTTTCTCTCTCGATAAGACCGCGATCCTTTCGACCGTCTTCTCACCGATCCCCCTCGGGGGACGGTTGATGATCCTCTTCAGGCTGATCCCATCCGATGGATTGGAAATCAGCTTCAGGTAAGCCAGGATGTCTTTGATCTCTTTACGCTCATAAAACCTCAACCCTCCCACGATGGTATAAGGAATCTGATGCTTGACGAGTTCCTCTTCGATGGCCCGTGATTGGGCGTTGATCCGGTAGAAGACAGCGATATCCCGGTAAGGCCTGCCCGGGTTTTCCGTGTGTTCCATGTCAGAGGGTTGGATATGTTCCGCAATCTTCCGGACGACAAAACGCGCCTCATCCGCCTCATCCTCGGCCGCATAGAGAGTGAGGAGTTCGCCCTCCGGATTTTCGGTCCAGAGGGCCTTCTCTTTTCTCAAACAGTTTTTCTTGACCACGTGGTTGGCCGCCTGGAGGATATATTGGCTGGAGCGGTAGTTCTGCTCCAGGGTGATCACCTTTGTCCCCGGAAAGTCTTTTTCGAAATTCAGGATATTGCCCACTTCCGCCCCCCTCCACCGGTAGATCGACTGGTCGTCATCCCCGACGACGCAGACATTGCGGTGCCTCTCCACCAATCGCCTGATCAACTGGTACTGGATGAGGTTCGTATCCTGAAATTCATCCACCATCACATACCGGCAGAGGTTTTGATAGGTCCATAGGATCTCCGGATGCTTTTTAAAAAGAAGGGTGACGAAAAGAAGGAGATCTCCGAAGTCGACCCCGTTATTCCGAACGAGATCCTCCTGGTATCGCTGATAGACGAGGGCCAATCTCTTTTCAAAGATATTGAACTGGGAGGGATGGTATTGATCCGGGGTGATCCCTTCGTTCTTCAGCCGGTCGATGGAGGATTGCATGGCCCTGGGGTGGAACAGCTTGAAGTCCAGGTCCAGTTCTTTCATGACCGCCTTGATGTGCCGTTCCTGATCCTCCTCGTCATAGATGACAAAATTCCTCCCGAATCCGAGCTGTTCGATATGCTGCCTCAGAATCCGGGCGCAGGCGGAGTGAAACGTGGAGATCCAGATCCCTTTGGCCGATCCCCTGAGAAGACGTTCCACCCTCTCTCGCATCTCATCGGCCGCCTTGTTGGTAAACGTGACGGCGAAGATATGCCTGGGCGAAATGCCCTTTTCGTTAATCAGGTAGGCGATGCGGTAAGTGAGAACCCTGGTCTTCCCGCTACCGGCCCCCGCAAAAACGAGAAGCGGCCCTTCGGTTTCTAAAACCGCCTTCTGTTGTATGGGATTGAGGTCATTAAGCAAAGAAATCATTTAAAATTGTAAATTGCAAAATTAACAATGTTCAATGCTAAGCAATGATGTTTATTCAACGGTGACGCTTTTGGCCAGGTTCCGGGGTTGATCCACATCCGTGCCTTTTAAATCAGCCATATGGTAAGCCAGAAGCTGAAGGGGAAGGGTGAGCAGGATCGGAGTCAGGAAAGGATGGGTCTCGGGAATGAAGAGGACATCGTCGGCCTTATGGATGATCTCTCTATCGGATTGAGAGACAAGGGCAATCACTCTCCCTTCCCTCGCTTTGACCTCCTCGATATTGGAGATCACCTTCTCATAAACATTGTTCCGCGTGGCAAGAACAACAACCGGCATCTCCCGATCAATCAGGGCAATGGGACCATGTTTCATCTCGCCGGCCGGATAGCCTTCGGCATGAACATACGAGATCTCCTTCAACTTCAGCGCTCCCTCCAATGCGATGGGATAGTTGATCCCCCTTCCGAGATAGAGAAAATCCCTGGCGGGGAGGTATTTTTTTGCAACCTCAAGTACTTGCTGGGAAGCTTTAAGCATCTCCTCCATCAGATGAGGGATCCTGACCAATTCCTCGATCAATCCCCTCCCGTCCCGTTGGGAAACAATGCCCAGTCCTCTTCCCATCCGGAGAGCAAGAAGAAAGAGGATGACCAACTGGGTGACAAAAGTCTTGGTCGAGGCCACGCCGATCTCCGGACCGGCGTGAGTATAAATGACATGATCGGCATCCCTGGCCAGACTTGATTCCACCACATTGCAGATGGCAAGGGTCATGGCGCCCCGCCTCTTCCCTTCCCTCAGGGCGGCCAGAGTATCTGCGGTCTCACCGGATTGGGAGATGGCCACCAGAAGCGTATCGTCTCCGAGAATCGGATTTCGATACCGGAACTCGGAACCAATATCAGCCTCCACCGGAATCCGGCAGAGCCCTTCGATTAAAAATTTGCCCACCAGGGCTGCATGATAAGAGGTGCCGCAGGCAATGAGAAAGATCCGTTGAATCCTTTTAAGAACCGGTGCGTCCAAGGGCACTCCTTCGAGGAACACATCGCCCATCTCCTCTGAAAGGCGGCCCCGGATCGTATCGATCACGGCCCTGGGCTGTTCAAAAATCTCCTTGAGCATGAAATGTTTAAAGCCTCCCTTTTCAGCCATGAGGGGGTTCCAGTTTACTCGCTTCGGTTCCTTCGATACCTCGGTTCCCCTAGCATCGAAGATCCTGATCCCCTCCGGAGACAGGTGGGCTATTTCTCCATCTTCCATAAAGATAAAATCCCGGGTATAGGGCAATATCGGCGGGATATCGGAGGCGATAAAATATTCTCCTTCTCCAAGGCCGATCACCAGGGGGCTTTCCTTCCGGGCGGCGATCAGGCCCTTCTCGTCGCCTTCAAAAAGGATACCCAGTGCATAAGAGCCTCGAACCTTATCCAGAGCTATTCTCACGGCCTCCGGAAAAGAAGACCCCTCTTCAACGAATCCATCGATCAGATGGGAGATCACCTCCGTATCGGTCTCAGAGGTGAAGATCCGGCCTTTTTTTTTCAGGAATTCCCTTAAGGGGAGATAGTTTTCGATGATTCCATTGTGGACCACAGCGATCCTGCCTGCCTTATGGGGATGGGCATTTTCATCGGAGGGCCTTCCGTGTGTGGCCCACCGGGTATGGCCAATTCCCGCCCTCCCATTAAAGACCTCTTCTCCCACCAATTCTTCGAGATGGGTCAGCTTGCCTAATCTTCTCCGGATCTCGATCTTTCCCTGATGAAAGACCGCAATGCCTGCGGAGTCGTATCCCCGGTATTCAAGCCTCTTTAATCCATTCATGAGGACCTCAGCGGTCTTCCTGAAGCCCACATATCCGACAATCCCACACATTTTTAAACCTCATTGCAAAATGAAAAATGCAAAGTCTCTTTTAATCCCACAAAAAAAGGAGACAAAGATATTAAAAAATTCCCCCCCCCTTCACTTCGCTCAGTGGTCTTAGGTGGGAAAAGGGGGCGATGATGGCTCCATCTTCGATCCTGCTCTCCGTGATGACGGAGTGGGAACGGATCGTTACTCCATTGCCGATTTCAGTGTCTGAAATCTTTGAGTTCGGTTCAATGATACACCGTTCGCCGATCTTCGTCTTTCCCTGAAGAACGCAGTAAGGATAGATGATGGTATCTTTCCCAACCTCAACCCTTTTTTCCACATAAGTATTTTTAGGATCGACCACCGTTACCCCGGAAAGCATCAACTCTTTAATTTTCTCCTGCCTGAGCACTTCGTCGGCCGCAGCCAGGTCCACCCGGGTATTGATTCCCATCACCTCCGCCGGATCAGGAACCATGTGGGCGGAACATCTCAAACCTCTCTTCCTCGCCACCTCGACCAGATCGGTCAGATAGTATTCGCCCTGGGCGTTTTCCTTGCCGATTTCTTTGAGGCCTTCCTTCAGAAAGGGGGCTCTCACGCAGTAGATTCCCGTATTGATTTCCCGGATCGGCCTCTCTTCTTCCAAGGCATCTTTTTCTTCCACGATCTTTCCCAGCCAGCCTTCCTCGCCCCGCAGGATTCGTCCATATCCGGAGGGGTCTTTCACCGCAGCGGTAAGCACGGCAAGTGTGGAATCATTTCTTGAAAAGGTATGGATAAAAGAACGCAGCGTCTCCGCCTTCACCAACGGAACATCGCCACAGAGGATCAGGATGGTCCCCGTACATCCATGGAGGAGGGGCATGGCCTGGAGGACAGCATGTCCTGTGCCCAGTTGTTCTTCCTGGAGAGCGAACTCGATCTTGAGGTCTTCAAATCTTTCCCGGATCTGATCGGCCTGGTAGCCTACAACCACAATGGTCTTCTCAGCTTCGATCCCGCTCAGGGAGAGATCGATCGTATAGGAGAGCATGGGAAGTCCCAGAACGGGATGAAGGACTTTTACCAGGTCTGACTTCATCCGGGTGCCTTTCCCCGCGGCAAGAATAATCGTGACAATGCTTTCCAGAGAAACTCCTTCTTAGGGGGATTTTCTACTATTTATACAATGCCTTATATCTCTGGTCAACCCCATTGGATATTTTAAAGAACAGATGTTTATCCCTTTCTTTCACGCCCTGCCGAGGTCTGACTCTGACATCTGACTCTGTACATATTGAAAATTCATTGATACTGGTTTAAATATATGGTCTAAATGTTTGAGGAGCAAAAGGTGGACCTAAAACCCATGTCTTTCCAAAAAATTGAACAACTTATCAGAAAAGGGGTCAATATTCCGAGTCCGCTCACCCTCGATGTGGGCGATGAAGTCAATATCGATCAAATCTCGGGCAACGGCGTCAAGATCTACCCGGGTTGCCGGATTTACGGGGAAAAGACCATCCTCTCTTCAGGGGTCCAGCTTGGTTATGAGGCCCCTGTAACAGTGGAAAACTGCCAGCTCGGGCCCAAGGTTGAATTGAAAGGGGGATATTTTAAAAAATCCGTATTTCTTGAAAAGGCGAGCATGGGACTGGGTGGACAGGTTCGCGAGGCGTGTTTGCTGGAAGAACAGGCAAATGGCGCACACTGCGTTGGTCTGAAACATACGATTCTCTTTCCTTTCGTTACCCTTGGGAGCCTTATCAATTTTTGTGATTGCCTCATGGCTGGAGGAACGAGCCGTAAGGACCATAGCGAAGTGGGGAGCTCCTATATCCACTTTAACTTTACTCCGGAAGGGGACAAAACCACGGCATCCTTGATCGGCGATGTTCCTCGTGGCGTCATGCTCAATAAACCGCCCATTTTCCTCGGGGGACAGGGTGGCATGGTTGGCCCTCTCCGGATGGGTTATGGCAACGTCGTGGCTGCCGGATCAATCCTCCGTAAGGATGTGGACATCGAAAAACAACTCATCGTAGGAAAATCCTACGCAGGCAAGGTCGTTGACCTCATTCCCAGGGCCTATCCAACCCTTTCCCGTATGGTTGAAAACAACATCATTTATATTGCAAATTTGATCGCTTTAGAGCAGTGGTATGGCCAAGTGCGAAGAAGGTTCTTTGAACATCAGGAATGGGGTCATCTGATTTTGGCAGCCATACTTGAAAACCTTCAGATCGCCAGAGAGGAGAGGATGAAGCGGATCAAGGATATGGCAGCCAAAATGCCCGTCTCCCCTGACAAAGAAAAAACCAGGGCTAAACCGAGAAGGGCGAAACAGGAGCTTTATGAAAAAGTGAAATGGCTTGAAGAGCTATTGGCCGGTGATGCAGGCAAAACAGCTGGTGAAGAAAAGCGGGACACCTTCCTCAACGCATTGGTGAAACATAAGGGGGAACAGGGTGGCAACTATATCGAGGTAATCCAGAGTTTACCACCTTCTGTCTCTGCGGGGGGGACGCAATGGCTCGATGCCATTGTAAATCTCATCTGTGAGCAAGCTGGAAATATTCTACCTTCGTTAAATATGTTTAAAAAATATCGTTCACATCTTACGTGAGGAGGAAAAGGTATGGGGAAGTTGTTCGGAACAGACGGGATAAGAGGAGAGGCAAATCGATATCCGATGGATGCTTCGGTCGCCTTTTCTGTGGGTCAGGCGATGACGTACCTATTGAAAAAACCGAACCATAGGACAAGGATTATTATCGGAAAGGATACCCGCATATCAGGCTATATGCTGGAAGGCGCTCTGGAGTCCGGAATTACTTCGATGGGAGGGTGCCCTTACCTTGTGGGAGTGCTTCCCACGCCGGGCATCGCTTTTGTGACACATAGCATGCGAGCGGATGCGGGCATCGTGATCTCTGCCTCCCACAACCCATATCAGGACAATGGAATCAAGATTTTTTCCGGCAACGGCGTTAAGCTCTCTGACGACGAGGAAGAAAAGATAGAAAAGCTCATTTTTGAAAATAAATTGCCGGAGATGGTCCCGCCCGCCGGAGAGATGGGACAGGCCTTCCGGTTGGAGGATGTGCATGGTCGTTACATCGTCTTCCTGAAGAATACCTTCCCCCGGAATTTAACGATGGAAGGATTGAAGATTGTCATCGATACGGCCAATGGAGCGACTTACAAAATTGCCCCGGCCACATTCTTTGAACTTGGCGCCAACGTGGAGGTCATCCACAATACCCCCAATGGTCTCAATATCAATGATCATTGTGGATCCCAGCATACTCAGGATCTCAGGAAACAGGTGGTGGAGGCGAAAGCGGATCTCGGACTTGCTTTTGATGGTGATGGTGACAGGCTGATTGCTGTGGATGAGAAAGGGCAGGAAATTTCCGGGGATCAGGTCCTGATCATCTGTGCCCGGAAACTCAAGGAAAAGGGGGGGTTGAAGAACGACCTGCTTGTGAGTACAGTGATGAGCAATCTCGGGCTCAAGGTGGCCTGCAAGAGGTTTGGCATTAAACACCATGCCTCGAAAGTAGGGGATCGTTATGTTTTAGAAGATATGGTCCGTTTGGGAGCAATGATAGGAGGAGAGGAGGCCGGTCATATGATCTTCCTTGACCACCACACCACGGGGGATGGGATCGTTACCGCCATACAATTGATCGCCGCGATGGTGGAAGCAGGCAAACCTTTGTCAGAACTTTCACAAATGATGGAAATCTACCCCCAAAAATTGATCAATGTGGATGTCAAGAGCAAACCGGACATTTCTTCATTGCCAAAGGTCATGGAGGTTATCAAACAGGTGGAATCTGAACTCGGCGACAATGGCCGGGTTCTGGTGCGGTATTCGGGTACCCAAAACATGTGCCGTGTCATGGTGGAGGGCCCGACCCACCAACTTACGGAGAAATACTGCCATCAGATTGCTGAGGTGATCAAGAAGACCATTGGGTGACAGTGCGATTCGATGTGGCAAAAAGATCGCTGCCATCCTCGAACCCAGTGTCAACCTGAATGTTGTATGAAAAGGGAAGGTTATGCCAATTACCGTGTTGATCACTCATGATGCCGAGCATATGAGTGAGGTAGCTGCGGATATCGTTAAAAAAACTCTTGTCCGGATCCTTCGAAAAAAGAGGGAGGCTGTTCTGGGGTTGGCCACGGGCAACTCGCCTACCGGTCTCTATAAACGCTTAGCAAGGGCGGCAAACGAGGGAGCCTTCGACAGCGGACGGATCAGGAGTTTCAATCTCGATGAATATGTGGGGCTTCCGGGAGAAAACGTACAACAGCGGGTGATTCACCCGGAAAGCTACTGTTACTTCATGATTCAAGAATTTTTCGGCCTTCTCCAAAAGAAGTTCATAGAAACATACTTACCTTATGGATCCCTGATTGAGCAGAAGCAGTTGATTCAGGAGCTTAAAGCCTATCCGGAGGACTGGGAGGAACTGGGCAGGGAGGCCGGGAAATCAATCGTGATGAAAGCAAGGCCCACATCCAAGTACCTCGCCTGGGTAAAAACGGCGATCCTCGACGGCTACAGACGCAAGATCAGGAGCGTCGGAGGGATTGATCTCCAGGTGATCGGCGTAGGCGGAAGAGGCCACGTGGCATTTCACGAATCAGGCATCCCATTTAAAAATAGCCAGGTCATGCTCGTAAAACTGGATGATAACACGATCGCCAATGCCGTGGCCGATGGCCATTTTATGTCAAAAAAAGAACCTCCCCATTATGCGGTAAGTATGGGGGCGGAGCTGGTATACCAGGCGGGGGCAGTGGTGTTGCTGGCAAACGGTGAACGAAAAACCAAGCCCGTGGCAGACTCCCTTTTAAAAGAAGTCAGTCCGGACGTTCCCATCTCATACGGACAGGTATATGCCCAAAAGGGCGGGCACCTGATCTATGTATTGGATCAGATCGCTGCGAGAGAACTCTTGGCCTATAAAAAGGTCCTCAAAGAGAAGAGGGTAGAAATCAAAATAGTGTAATTGAGATTGCTCTTCAACTTTTTCGATTGAACGGTCCTATGGAAGAAGAGATTGTCCACCTCATCCGCACCCACGGGCCTCTCACAGGATCAGAGATAAAAAAAATCTTACGTGGCGATCACCTTCTCCTGTGGCAAACATGCAAAACCTCGAGTCGCCTGCAAGTGAAGTCAGTAGGGGTAAGATATCTCAGATTCGATCGGCAGGTGAATGGCTTTGCACGTCTTTCTCCATCTATCCTCAGGGAATTCCTAACTTACTCCGCAATAGGATTGGCTGAAAAACCAACTCTCATCGAAGAAAAAGGGGGGGAAATATTTTCTCATATTGTGCGAGTGAGTCGATCGAAATGGGAGCTCGCTCGTTATCTCGTAGCGGCCGTGAAATCCCAGCTTGGAGAGACCTGGCCAAACGAACAAATCTGTTTCATTTTGGCCGGTGACATTATATATGACATGGCCCATGACGTCCCCCGACCGGAGCGAAGCACGGGAAGGCTGGTCCGGGGATCCGACATCGACCTGGTCGTTATTCTGGACGACAACGTCCCCGACGATTTTATCAGGAGGCTGGATAGCGCCATTTATCAGGAGAAATATAAGTTCCTCAAATCACCTTCGATCAATGAAGAGATTGACTACGTGGTAAAAAAAATGGAGCGGGTCCGGGAACAAGTGCGTTTTGATACGTTTAAAAATATGGTGGCTTGCAAAATCCTCCAGGAAGGTAAGCTCATCGGGGGGAGTAAAAACCTTCATGATGAAGTGATGAGGTTGCTGCAGGATAATGGAGTCCTGAACAAGCTGGACCGGTTGCAAGAGGCGGCGATAAAATTCCGTAAGCGGGAGGAAGAATTTCTAATCCAATGCGATGTAAAATTAATCAACCGGGAAGACCTCTTTTTCTTCTATCCCGCTGAGGAATCAGAGGAGTTTGAATGAGCTATTACTTCTCTCACAAAATAAATGTAACCGACACTTTGTTAACCCCGTTTAGAGATAAATCTCTAACGGGGTAAAGGAAAACATGCGATTCAACCTTCCTCTTCAACAACATCGGAGGGTCTGTGTCGCTGGAGAATTGGGTGGAACTGTTACGTTGCTTCATGGGGCCTGCTGCTCGCATGCAACTTAAGAAATTTGACCTCAACGTTCAATTTAAGACGGAAACCTGGGCCGATACCCCTCTCTCCCCTGATGATCAGGCTTGGGAGGCCATACAGTAAGTTGCTATGGAGATTCAATGAGGGAACGCACTCGTTGAAAAAAGAGAAATAATAAGAATGGGAAGGAAGCCCAGGCCACTTCCAGGCCACCTTCTATATTTTACAAAAATAGCAGCAATTGTGGTAAGATAAGAATGGAGAAGTTACTCACCCTCACCCCACCCATCTTCCAAGAGGAAAGGGACGGGAGGAAAAACAGGAGGCTGCCGATGAGACGAGAAGAATTGCTGGCTCGGGTGACCGTTGATCCCAAAGTTTGTACTGGAAAGCCCTGTATCCGGGGAACTCGTATCTACATTTCGATCATCCTGGATGCGCTGGCTGAAGGATTGACCCTGGATGAAATCATCGACCATTATCCTTCCCTCACTATTGACGACATTCGGGCGGCTGTCGCCTATGCAGCAGAACTTACACGGGAAAATGTCTGGAAAATCAGCGCTTAATGAAAATCAAACTCGACGAAAACATTTCGCGCCATTTGAAGCCACACCTTCAGCAGGCAGGCCATGACGTCTTCACTGCTGCGGACGAAGGCTTATTGGGAAAGTCCGACGTTGAAGTCGGAGCTGCCGCAAAGTCCGAAGGGATGATTCTTTTTACCCTTGACCTTGAATTTGCAGACCTCCGAAAATTTCCCCCCGGAACGCATCCGGGTATTATTTTGTTTCGGCCTCAAAGCATGGGCCCTCTCGCTACGAACCGTTTCATCGTCAATTTTGTTAAAGAAATAGATATGACTGCCTTTTCAGGATGCACTGTTATCGTTGACCCTACACGTGTTCGGATTAGACGTCCACCCATGGATACTGATACTCCAGCATGGGAGGAGATACCCGAATGAAAAGCGATATGATCCCACAACTGAAACCTTAGCACACTATCGCAACTCCTCATTGGCTCCGACGACTATGGTCTGTGAATAATTCCAACATTATTTGAGCTGCCCCCTGCGGAAATACCAGCAGGTGAAGACCTTGAAAAATAAATAAAAAGTTTGTAAAAGATAGGCATGCGATTCAATCTCCATCTTCGAGATAAACCTTTTGATGTGGTCGGGATGGGGCTTAACTCTGTCGACTTCATCGGTCTGGTTCCTGAATTCCCCACCATCAACTCAAAGATGAAGCTCCTCCAGTTTTCGAAACAGGGAGGAGGCCAGGTTGCAACCGCCATGGTGACTTTGAGCCGCTGGGGAGTAAAAACGAAATATATCGGAAAACTGGGCACTGATGAACTCGGTCAATTCTCTCTTCATTCCCTTCAGGAGGAGGGGGTCGATGTCTCCTCCGTCACGATCGAACCCAATACCACCAATCAGTTTGCCATGATCCTTGTGGATGGCACCTCGGGGGAACGGACAATCCTCTGGGACAGGGATGAAGGATTGATGTATCGCGAAGGAGAGCTTCATAAAGAAGAGGTTTGTTCCGGTAAAATCCTCCATCTGGATGGACATGATATCCGTGCGGCCCTTCAGTGTGCGAGGTGGGCAAAGGAGGAAGGCATTCCAACGGTCGTTGATCTTGATAAAGTGGAGCCGCTTACCGAAGAATTGATCAAAGAGATTGACCTTATTGTTACCTCTTCGCGCTTCCCTGCCCTCTTTACTGGAATTTCAGACAGGGAAAAAGCCCTTAAGGAAATTCAGAAACAGATCCCCGGATTTCTCTGCGCCACTTTGGGGCATGAAGGAGCGATGGCCCTGGTAGATGGGGAAATTCTATACGTAGAGGGGTTTAAAATAAAGGCTGTTGATACCACCGGGGCTGGCGATGTCTTTCACGCCGGGTTCATCTATGGCCTCCTCCAAAACTGGAAGTTACAAGAGATTTTAAGGTTTTCCAATGCCGCAGCTGCCCTCAAATGTCTTGACCTTGGCGGAAGAAAAGGCATTCCAATTATAGAAGAGGTCGAAAAATTCCTAAGAAAAAATGAATCTTTGCTTCCCGGGAGAAACTCTTGACAATTCCTTTGATGATCTGTTAAATGAGAATTTATTAAAATAGTGGTATCCAGGTGAAGGGAACCCCGTAATTTCCGTTAAGATGGAGAAAATCGGGGACGGACCCGCCGCTGTATTCGGGGACGAAACTTGCAATAGACCACTGGTCGTAACGACTGGGAAGGCGCAAGGATTAGGATGATCCGAGAGTCAGAAAACCTGCCTGGATATTCTTCGCGAAAAGGTCTTCGAGGCTAAGACTGTGAAGGGTGCATGCGGGTAAAATCCCCGGTCTTCCGATGCGAAGGCCGGGGATTTTTTTTAAGCCCTTCCCCCCGCCTGCGCGAAGTCATTGCTTCGGCGGGGAAGACTGGTCGATTAATCTATTTTAGGCCCTTCTTACGGGCCGGGGAGGTATCCATGAAACGATTTATTTACTTAATTGCTTCTCTCCTTCTGTTTGTTTCGATTCCCTTTCTGCTATCCGCACAGGAGGAAGAGGTCACCCTTGAAAGGGTCGTCGTTACCGCCACCCGGGATGTTCAGGAAATCCGAAAGGTCCCTGCAAATGTCACGATCATCACCCGGGAGGAAATCGAACGATCCAATGCTCAATCGGTGATCGATCTCGTTAGAAAGGAGGTGGGAGTGGTCGTCCGCGATTATTATGGAACCGGGAAAACCGCCTCCGTAGATGTCAGGGGCTTCGGAGAAACGGGCACACTCAACACCCTTGTTCTAGTGGATGGCAGGAGAGTCAACGAAATCGACCTGAGTGGGGCCGACTGGACCCAGATTCCCATGGACCAGGTGGAACGAATCGAGATTGTCCGGGGCGCCGGCAGCGTCCTTTACGGAGACAATGCGGTGGGTGGAGTCATCAACATCATCACCCGGAAACCCCAAAAAGCCCTCTCCGCCAAGGGAGAAATCGTCCTGGGCAGTTACCACTTCAACAGAGAGAGCGGTTCGGTGAGTGGGACATGGGGACCGCTCTCCGCCATCCTCCACGCCAACTACAACGCCACGGAAGGCTATCGTCACAATGGTTTCTTGAGGGCCAAAGACGTCGGAGGAAAAGTAATCTACGATTTAACCGATTCGCTAAGCTTTCATTTCAGCGGAAATTTGCACTGGGATGACGTGGGACTTCCGGGAGGCCTTCCCACGGACCTTTATAAACTGAACCGGCGGGCTACTCTCAACCCTGAGAATCAGGCGGGAACAAATGACGGTTATGGCCTCATTGGAATGAAGGCCAAACTGGGGAATTGGGGCCGGGTGGAAACCGACCTTTCATATCGCCGTCGAAAGGTGGACAACTTCTTCAATTTCCCCTTGTTCCTATATACCTATCAAGATGAACGAACACTGGAGACCTGGGGAGTGACTCCCAAATATATCCTCGAAAAACCCTTGTTCAACTTCTCCAACAAACTGACCCTGGGGCTCGACCATTATCAATCCGATGCAGAGGTCGATTCAGAAACAGTCTTCTTCGGCTTCCTCTCAACGAACCGGTCTGAGATTAAAAAGAGGTCAACCGGTCTCTATGTCCTCGATGAATTTTCCATACGGGACAATTTACTCCTCTCCTTGGGTTACCGTCACGAATGGGTGGATTACGAGGTCTTTCAACGGGCTCCGACGGCAAAAGACAAAACGGACGACAAGGAATCCGCTTTCAGTTTCTCATTGGATTATCTTTTTGGGAAGCGATCATCCGCTTTTGTCAGTCTCAAGAGAAGTTTCCGGTATCCCGTCACGGACGAATTAATTTTGGTTTTCCCGGCGTTCAGCATAAACCCCGGGATGAAATCTCAGAAAGGATACCATTACGAAGCAGGGGTTCGCCATGCTTTTACGGAACAGATTGAAACAAACCTCACCGTTTTCTGGATGGACCTCCATGATGAAATTTTCTTTAATCCTGAGACCTTTGCCAATGAAAATTTTCCAGGGACACGCCGCCAAGGGATAGAGGCAGAGGTGAAGGTCAAACCTCTATCCTGGCTTTCCGTGTCAGGAAATTACGGGTATACCCGACCCACTCTGCGAGGAGGCTCTTTCTCGGGAAATGACATTCCCGGGGTGCCGAGACATAAAGGCTTTTTAGGAGTCGACATCGATTTCGGAAAGGGATTTCTACTCAATACCCGGGCCAATGTCATCGGTTCCCGCCATCTTATCAGCGACTGGGCCAATCGTCTGGGTCGACTCGAGGGATACTACACCTTCGACGCCAAACTCTCTTATTCCTGGAAAGGATTGAAGGCTTTTGTTGGCATCAACAACCTCTTTGACAGGAAATATGCGGAGTGGGCCGTGACCAATGCCGCTGGCACCTCCCGGCTTTATTATCCCTCTCCCGAAAGAAATTTCTTCGGAGGAGTTTCTTACACTTTTTAAGAGAGCAGAGATTTCTGGGTACGTTAGAAAACTCAAAAACTGACACTCAAAAACACAACTCAAAAACTGACTCAAAAACTGACTCTTGACACGTTGAATAGGTTATAATATATTTTGGGTACATTTAAATGCCGGGTTAGCTCAGTCGGTAGAGCAGAGGACTGAAAATCCTCGTGTCCGTGGTTCGATTCCGCGACCCGGCACTTTCTTTTTCATGCGGGGCAATTTCGATTGCCCTATTTTTTCATCCCTGCCCGACCGAAGGCAGGCGCGGAGGTATGCCATGTTCTTCTCGCTTATCATCAAAGGCGGACCCATCATGATCCCCATCATCCTCGGGTCGGTTATTGCCCTTGCCATCATCCTGGAGAGGTGCTGGACCCTCTGGAAAATCCGGCTCAATATCCCCCTGTTTGCCCAGGAAGTCTTCCTCTATCTCGAGAGGGGACAATTTCAAAAAGCGCTGGAACGATGTGCAAAGGTGAGGCATCCTATTGCAGATGTCTTTAAACTGGGCATTACCCACCGGGCATCGAAACGAGAAGAGGTTGAGGCCATGATGGAACGGGAGGGCGACGAACAGATCCAGTATCTGGAGCGATATCTTGGCGCCCTCATCATTATCATCGGGGTGGCACCGATGATGGGATTTTTAGGGACCATCATCGGACTCATTAATGCCTTCATGACCTGGGAGCAGATGGGCACCGATATCACGGTCAATGCCTTGGCCGGAGGCATCTACCAGGCGATGATCACCACGGCCGCTGGTCTTTCGGTCGCCATCCCTGGTTTTATCATCTATCACCTCATCATGGGAAAGATTAAGAGCCAGGCCCAGGAGATGACCTATTACGGAAACGAGCTCCTCGATCTTCTATCCCAAGCCCGGGAGGGAGGTGTTCGATGAAAATAAAAGTCCGTCGTGAGTTCAGGGTCACTCTGGAATCCCTTGCCTTCACCGACATCATCCTCAACATCTTCATCTTCTTCTTTACGGCTTTCAGTTTGATCTATACATTCAACCCGATGAGAGAATCGCGAATCATCGTTAAACTCCCGCAGGCCCAGATCAGGACGCCCCCTGACTCTAAGGAGCCCATCATAGTCAACATCAACAGCCGAAATGAAGTCTTTTTGACCAATAAATCCGTCAACCTCAGGCAACTTAAGAAGGAACTGGAGACCATGATGGCCTTCAATAAGGAAAGACCTGTCATCGTAAGGGCGGACAAAAGCGTTGTCTTTGACAGGGTGGTCCAGGTTCTCGATGTGGCAAACAATTCAGGCGTAGAAAGACTGAGTATCGCCATCGAAGAAAAACCGCCTTTACCCCCTTCGACCCCTTAAAAAATTATATCCCCTGGAAAGGGGGTTCATTCCCTCTTGCCCCCCAAACAAGGAATAACCTATAATTTCTTTAAATTGATTTAAAAACTTCCGGTTTTACTTCTCTTTAGTTTTGTAACCCATTGATATTAAAGATAATTATTTTTATAAAATTATGAATTTTTTTCTTGACATTTCTATATTTTGTGTTCTAATATATTCATTGTTCAATATATAGGTTTTAACCGATTTTTACCTGAAAGGGGATTTTAAAATATGAGTTACCTGATCTGCGATAAGAGAAAAGGGAGTCCTAAAATTCACATTGAAGTGTGCCGGAGAAAATGTAAACAGCTGAGTGAATGCAAAACGTATAAAGAATTTGTGGACAATACGGAGAAAAAGGCTGCTTAACACCTCCCTGTTTACGCCTGCCTATTGTGGGCAGAGTGCGGACAGGCCCTTCATACCCCTCCTTTCTGATAGGGGCAATTTCTTCTTGGAGATTGCCCCTTTTTTTACCCAATATCTCCCCATTCATACTGAAGAATGCTGATCAGACAGAGGCTTGAGGTTTCCGCCCTCAATATCCTCTCCCCCATGTTCACGGAAACAAATCCCATCGTTTTTGATGTCTCAACCTCTTCCGGGCTCAATCCTCCTTCGGGTCCAACGATGGAAAAAACATCCTTCTTATTTTTTGATCCCTTCAAAATCTCCTTCAACCTTTTTCCCTCTTTTTCCCAGAGGATCAGGGGCAGGGATGAGCGGAATGCCTGGGAAAGCATGCTGTGGTAATCCTGAACGGCCTCGATCTTCGGGATGAATCTTCTCCCGCACTGCTTGGAGGCTTCGATAGCAATCCTTTCCCAGCGCCGATGCCTTTCCAATCGCTTCGACCTATCCAGAAAGGGAATGGAGCGGGAGGAAAAAAAGGGGATAATCTTCCTGACCCCTAACTCGGTAGCCTTCTGTATCACATAGTCCATTTTCTCGCCCTTGAGGAGGCTCTGTGCAAGGGTGATTTCGAGACGGAATTCCTTTTTCGGGGGAAAAACATTGCGGATGCTCACCAACACAGAGGTAGGCCCCTCTTCAACAATGGTTCCTTCATACTCTTTGCCCGAACCGTCGAAGACGATGATTTCGTCTCCTGTCCTGAGACGAAGCACCTGCCGGATATGCCTTGCTTCATTTCCCCCGATTGTTAACAGATCGTTTTCGGGGTGAGGGGCGGAAACATAAAATCTCGGCATCACTCTCTCCTAAAAGACGCTAAGTGCTCAGCGCTTTACGCATAGCCAAATTCACCTCTCCTGAAAGGTGAGGCAGGCCCACTCTCCTTCACGGATGGTTTCAAGCCGCCGGAGGTTCCCTCCTTTGAGGTAGAGTTGGCACAGCATCTCTTCCTCTTCTGCCAATATCCCCGAGAGGATGAGGACCCCCTGCCGCTTGAGGTGGCGAATCAGGGGGATTCTCGCTTTTTTCAAACTTTTGAAGTCAAGGTTTGCCACCACTAAGTCAAACGTCTTTCGAACATCTCCGATCCTTGCCTTCCTTATTCTGACATTTTCGGAAACCTTATTTCGATGCACATTCTCTCTTGCGATCTCTACGGCCATTGCATCGATATCGATGCCTACAACATCCTCCGCCCCCAATCGGCTGGCGGCGATAGCGAGAATACCCGACCCCGTTCCGACATCTAGAACAGAGAGGGGTTTCTTTTTCAACGTCTTCTCCAGTGATTCCATGCAGAGCCGGGTCGTGGCATGATTCCCTGTGCCAAAAGCCATCCCGGGAGTGATCTCGATCGGGAGATCCTCCTTTTTTAATCGGATTCCGGTCCAGGGTGGTTTTACGATAAACCTTGACCCTATCCGGAGCGGTTTAAAGAACCTCTTCCAGTTTTCACCCCAATCCTGCTCGGGAATCGAAGCGGTTTCAATGTCGATGGTAGGAACAAGCCCAGGATCGATCTTGGCAAGCGATTTTAAATACCGGCGGAGTGACCGTAAAGCTTTCCGCTCTCCTCCGTCCTGCAGGAAATAGGCCTTTAGTCTTACCGGTCCAAAGCCTTCTTCAACTTCTTCGATGCCTGTGGCCCCCCTCTCCATCAGGAAGTTTGAGACCGGTTCCGTGAATTCTCCGGGAACGACAAGAGAGAGAACCAACCAGCGTTTCATAAGCGCCTCATACATAAAGGGGGCAAGGATTCGAGGGGCCAAGGGGCCAAGTAAACTTTGAACCTATTGCTCTGATTGTCACTTATCAATAACCACTCAATTTCTTATGTTCTTAAATATTATTTTAGGTCACTCGAACCCTAAAACTCTTGAATCCTCGAACCCTTTAATACTTCTTCTATAAATTCCAACATCTTTTCATTAAAGACCGATGCGGATTCCATCATCACCATATGGCCTGCATTCGGAATGATCTCCAACCGCGAGCCCTTGATCCGGCTCTGGAGAAATTGAGAATACTTTACAGGGGTGAGCTGATCCTCATCGCCGCAGAGAATGAGCGTCGGAAGATCGATCTTTCCCACCTTGTCCATCATATCGAACCGGTCACAGGCCAGATAATCTCCGTGCATGATTGCAGGCCGGACTTGCAGCATTCGATCAAGGCTCTTCTCCAGCATGCCAGGGGAAACCTTTCGAGAATAGTGCAACTCGTTGACCTTGCGAACGGTCTCCTCAAAATCCTCTCTGAGTCCGTTCAAAATCATCGGAAGAACCTTTAACCTCGCTCCGGTTCCAACCAGGACAATCCCCTTGATCACCTCCGGATATCTCAACGCCATCGTCTGAACAATGGCTCCCCCCATGGAATGGCCAACCAGAAAGACCTTTGAAAGATGGAGGGCCTTTAAAAAACTGTGAACAAGTTCGGCATACTTTCCGATTTCTCTCTCCCCTTCACCTTCTGACTCTCCGTGGCCTGGGAGTTCGATAATGATGGGATTGAAATGCTTTTCAAAAAAACCCTTCTGACAGCTCCAGGTATATTGCCCCCCTCCTGCTCCGTGGATGAAGAGAATTACTTCCCTTACTTCTATAAAGCCTTTTCTCCCCATCCAGTGACTGATCTGTCCCCCTCCGGCGCTGATCATTGGCATGGCTCTCTCCTTTGAATCGAATCGAAATGGGAATGAAACGCCTGTTCCAATTTCTCCTTCCCTTTCAAGCATGACAATTTGGAATGGAAGACGGTACAGTTAGGAAGCCCCTTCGTGTACCAGTAAAGGTGTTTGCGGATCTCGGGCGTCAAATTCCTTTCCTCATAATGGTTCTGGATCAGCGAGAGATGACGATGGATCATCCGCTTTCTCTCTTCGAGAGAAATAGCCGTCCCTTTGTCCGGAGGCTCCGAAAGTCTTGGACTGAAAACCCATGGGTTTCCCAGAGCCCCTCTTCCAATCATCACTCCATCACACCCTGTCTCCTCAAACATCTTCTGTATTAAAACCGGTGTATTCACGTCCCCATTTCCAATGACAGGAATCCGCACTGCCCTCTTGACCATTGCAATCACGTTCCAGTCCGCACGGCCTCGAAAAGCCTGTTCTTTTGTCCGGGGATGAACTGTGATTGCATCTACGCCACAGCCTTCGGCCAGCCTGGAAATCTCGACGGCATTGATCTGTGTTCCATCCCATCCGGAGCGAATTTTGACGGTCAGGGAACAGGTGACCTTCTTTCTCATCGCAATCAGTATTCCCTCGACCTTTTCCGGAAAACGCATCAAATCCACACCCGCCCCGGTCTTGACCACCTTCTTGGCCGGACAACCCATATTGAGATCAATGGCATCGGCCCCCAGGGTTTCGGCGATAGATGCAGCCTCGGCCAAAACTTCGGGTTTTGAGCCGAATAGTTGCACGGAAACCGGGTGTTCGCCCTTTCCTATTTTTAAAAAAGACCCTCCTTTTCGCAGCAACCCCTCGGCGCTGACCATTTCCGTAAACGTGAGACCGCAGCCCATCTCTCTGGCCAACTGCCTGAAGGGATAGTCCGTAATCCCCGCCATCGGGGCCAAAACAAGGTTGCTCCGGAGTTGAAGGTTTCCGAGTCTCATCATACTTAGAGTTCGGAGTAAAATACTTTAAATGCAACTTGGGAATTGCCGTTTCAAGCCCCGAACACCGAACTCCGAACGAAGAACTTTCATTTTTGGGTGTCGTTCCAGTGCTTCTTGATCAAACCGATCGCTTCATCGATACCGAGAGGATCTCCGAAATCGAGTCCCTCTTCCTTTAATCCTTTGAAGAGTCTTGTCAGGGTGGGTTCTTCGAGATTAAAACTCCCCAGGTCTTTAAATTTTCCGAATATCTCGCCGGGAGTTCCTCTTTCGCTGAGATCTCCATGGCCGTGCATGAGATAAAGGACATCAGCCACCTCGGGCGCGAGATCGACTTCGTGAAGGGTCATGATGGAGGTGATCCCCTTCTCCCGGTTCAATTCATTCAAGACCTGAATGAAGTCCCTCCTCGACAGTGGATCCAGCCCTGTAAAGGGTTCATCCAGGACCAGCAGGTCCGGTTCCATAACCAGTGCCCCCGCCAGGGCCACCTTCTTTTTCTCTCCGCCCGACAAGTAATTGACGATCTTTTTCTGGATCGGCTCCAGGCCCAATCTTTCAATCACATGTTGGGCGAGTCTCACCGCTTCCTTCTTCCCGACGCCGTAATTGAGCGGGGCAAAAAGAATATCATCAAAGACCGTTGGGCCGAGAATCTGTTCATCCACATCCTGCATGACCACTCCGATCTTCCGGCTGATCTTTGAATATTCCTTCCCCGGGTCAAGACCAAACACTCTCACGCTCCCATCCCTCGGGACAAGGATGCCCAGGAGGTGTTTGAGCAGGGTCGTCTTCCCGCAACCGTTCGATCCGAGAATGGAAACCCTTTCCCCCCGATTCACAACAAAGTCAAGACCGCAGATCTGGACCTTGGTCTGATCGGGATAGACATGGGTGATACAGTCCACTTCGACGATTCTTTCCCCATTCTTCATGGCTTCAACTCTCTCCTGTCATTAATCATGGTCACATGGCCTCCCATACATGATCTTAAATAGTCTATCGGTTAGGGTGACGAAGCCCCTGCCCTCCGCAAGGCTTCTGGAGGCGGGGCTTCGCGCAGGCAGGCGTTTCGGTTACCGGCAACGGTTGAATTAAAAGACGACAACCGTAGCCTTCTATGACCTATACGGGCATCTTTACCGTTACCTTTAAACCCTTGACTCTCATTCTCCTCTGTAATGAATCTTATTCTTAAACCCTCTCAGGACCATCGACTCGTACATCTTTTCGCTTGCCTCGATTCCCTTGATGACCAGATGTCCGAAGGCATTTGAAATATTGACGAGGCTCCTCCAGGGGTGCCTCCACTGGAAGCCCCTACGGAGATAGAGGGCATGCCGTGTCTCCTCCAATACGTTGATGAGGATGAAGATACTCCGGTAGGTGAGAAAGAGGGCAGTCACAAAGATGGAGGGAAGAATCCGGTCCAGAGTTCGAAAGATCAAAGGGTAGGGAGTGGTGACCAGAAGAAGAACCACCCCTGTCGACCCCGAGAGAACCTTTAAAAAAACAAGCAGGATGAAACGACCCTGAAATCCGGATACGAAGATGAAGAGTACGGCAAAAAGAAGGGGATAGAGGGTGAGAGGGAATATTCTCAGAGGAAGGCGGCAAAGGAAGAAGAGGCTGAGGAGCATTCCATACAGGAGAAGAAGTCCGGAGGGGTTTCTTAGGAGAACAATGCCCGATAAGACCAGGAGCATCCCAGCGATCTTCCAGCCGGGTGAGAGGCAGTGGAGGAAACTCTTTCCTTCAACAGCCAGATAATCGAGATAGGAGAGTTGGATCATCGCGCCTCTTTCTCCAATTTCAGCAAATCCGGCCTCAGTCGGTGGATATACCGGGTCATCAGTGTTGTGATCACCCCTTCCAATAACCATCCCATTAAACTTAGGGGAAGGACTATGGCGATAAACCGCTTGAAATTGATCTCCCCCTTTTCTTTGTTTTCCCCGTGGTGATCGTCTTTCTCCTTGATAAGTTTGAATTCGAAAACTCCGTGCCCTCCGTTCTTATGGAGCAATTCCTCGTAATGGGGCACCCCCAAGCCCACCACGCCGATCATGGAGAATGTGGAAAGGCAGAGGGCCAGGAAGGTGGCGATAAAGGTAGCCGGCATCAATCTCCTCAATATTTTCCAGAAGAGACGGAAGAAGAGATAACCGAAGATCCCTTCAATGGAGAGGGTGAGGGTATTGAGGCCAATAACGGTGATCCCGCCATGTCCGAAAAGGGCTAAGACGACATTGACGATAAAGGTCGCCATGAAGATAAGTGAGGGCCCCAGAAGGATGCCGGAGATCACCGTCAGGTTAACATGGTAAGCGATGGGAACGATCTCGACCGAGGCGCCAAGCACCATCGCAGCGCTCATCATTCCTAACAGGGGAAGTCGCCTGGTCAACTCCTCTTTCTTAATGAATCGGAAAAGAACGAATCCGATCAGAATGGCGACGGCAAATCCGGAGCCCCAGAGCCATATGGGTAAAACCCCATCCGGAAGATGGATATGGGACATCAGTCTCTCCTTTCGGCCCCTTCTCGACAGGACGGGCAAAGTCCGTAAAAACTGAGTTGATGATCGGTCACCTTATAGCCGGTTGATTCCATAACCTTCTCCGACCAATCGGCGATGTCACAGAAATTTAACTCCATCACATCTCCGCATGCCTTACAAACAATATGGTGGTGGTGATCTCCCGTCTGGCATAGTTTATACTTCACGCTCGATCCGTTGATGATTTTAAAGATCATTCCAAACGATTCAAAGAGATCGAGAGAACGATAGATCGAGGTGAGCCCGATTTTTCTTCGCTGATGAAGGAGAGAGTGATAAAGCTCCTGGGGACTTACGGGATTTTCTGCATCGGAAAGTTCCCGATAGATCAGAAGCCTGGGATGGCTCATCCTGAGCTTTTTTTCTTTAAATATATCTCTAATAAGTCCTTTATTCATAATAGGTTGAGATGATAATGAAAATCTTTTCATTTAAATATAAAGGGGTTTTTCTTCTTTGTCAATATCTGAATATGGTTTCTGGAACTCCGATATAAGATGCATTCGTAAAAAGTCGTCACACCGGTGAAAACCGGTGTCCAGAGACATCGTAAGGTATTGAAAGGACTATAGGGGTAGGGATAAGGCATTTATTTGTGCGGAAAATTTGGGGGACGTTGATGAAAATAATCACTTTACATCCCTTGGTAAATGTGGTAGAAGGTTTATATGCCTAGGCAAGCAAGATTAGACGCACCTGG
>JAGVBT010000070.1 GCA_020059605.1 Deltaproteobacteria bacterium | reverse complement strand
GGCCGAGGAGATCGGAGAGATCATCGAGGCCGGCGATGGCATTGCCCGGATCAAAGGCCTTCCCAGTTGCATGGCCTCCGAAATGCTCGAATTCCCTGGAGGAATATACGGAATGGCTCTCAACCTCGAAGAGGACCAGATCGGAGCCATGATTCTTGGCGATATTGCCCATATCGAACAGGGAGACCCCGTCAAAAGAACCGGTAAAGTGCTCTCCGTCCCGGTAGGGGATGCTCTGGTCGGAAGAATTGTCAATGCCGTGGGCCAGCCCATTGATGGAAGGGGTCCCATCCATACTGAAAAACTCCGGTTAATCGAAGGAACCACACCCAATGTGATTGAGAGACAGCCGGTGAAAGAACCCCTCCAGACCGGACTGAAATGCATCGACTCCATGATCCCGATCGGAAGAGGACAGCGAGAGTTGATCATCGGAGACCGGCAGACCGGAAAGACAGCCATTGCCGTGGATACGATCCTCAATCAGAAAGGTGGCAATGTGATCTGTATCTATGTTGCCATCGGGCAGAAGCAGTCCACCGTGGCTTCGGTCGTCAATACCCTTCAGGAATATGGAGCCATGGAATATACCATCGTGGTCTCGGCCACAGCTTCCGACCCCGCATCCATGCAATATGTGGCTCCCTATGCAGGCGCTGCCATGGGCGAAGAGTTCCGGGACACCGGACGCCACGCCCTGATCATCTATGATGACCTCTGGAAACATGCCGTGGCTTACCGTCAGGTCTCCCTTCTTCTCAGAAGACCGCCTGGTCGCGAGGCCTTCCCGGGCGACATCTTCAACATCCATTCAAGGCTCCTTGAAAGGGCTGCCAAACTGAACGATGAACTCGGTGGCGGGTCTCTAACTGCGCTCCCCATTGTGGAGACGCAGGCAGGGGATTATTCCGCTTACATCCCTACCAATGTCATTTCGATCACGGATGGTCAGATCTATCTGGAGGGCGACCTTTTCTATGCCGGAGTCCGGCCTGCCGTCTCGGTCGGCCTCTCCGTTTCACGTGTGGGTGGAAATGCTCAGATCAAGGCGATGAAGAAGGTGGCGGGAATGCTCAGGCTCGACCTTGCCCAGTACCGGGAACTGGTGACCTTTGCCAAATTCGGTTCGGAACTGGACAAGGCCACACAGGCCCAGATCACCCGTGGAGAGCGTCTGGTGGAAGTCCTGAAACAGCCCCAGTATAACCCGATGTCCGTCGAAAATCAGATCATGATTATCTTCGTTGCCGAAAACGGCTATCTCGATGACCTTCCAGTAGAGAAAGTGAAGGATTTTGAGGCGGGGTTCTACCCCTTTGTCCGGGAGAAGTTCCCGCAGATTCCGAAAGAAATTCGGGAGACAAAAGAGCTTTCCGAGGAGATGTCAAAACTTCTCCACCAGGCAGCCCAGGATTATAAAAAGAATTTTGTAACCACCTAAAGGGAGAAATTTCTAAATTCGAAGCACGAAATTCGAAACAATTTTAAAATGACCGAAATACGAAATTTAAAGTTAATCCCTTCACCCCGTTCTCTCAGATTGGGTTGAGGGGTGTTTTGAAATTTGGTCATTCGAATTTGGGATTTGTTTCGGATTTCGATATTCGAATTTCGGATTTAAGGTCTTAGGGAGATGCCCGGAACAAAAGACATTAAAAGAAGAATCCGAAGCGTGATCAGCATCCAACAGATCACCCGCGCTATGGAGATGATCGCAGTCTCACGCCTCAAGCGGGCTGAAGATCGCCTCCGTTCAGCCCGGCCTTATGCCGAGAAGATCCAGGAACTGATGGAAAGCCTGGCCCCTTCCCTTCCCCGTATTGACCACCCCCTTCTCGTCAAGCGGGAGGTCAAACGCATTGGCCTCGTCCTCATCACATCGGACAAGGGTCTCTGTGGCGGTTACAACGCCAATGTTATTTCTCAGGCCAGCCGGTTTATCGATCAACACTCTGATAAAGAGATCCGCCTCATCCTCATCGGAAGGAAAGGTTTTGACCTCTTCCGGAGAAAGACCTATCCAATCGATCACACCCTCCTCCAGATCTCAAAGGAGATCACCCTTCAGGAAGTAAAAGAAATCTCAGGGGTGATCGTCAAAGGGTTTCAGGAAGCACGCTACGATGAAGTGGATTTGATCTATACCCGCTTTCAATCAGCCGTTGCCACACGGCCAACCGTGATGAAACTTTTGCCCCTCGAGAGTTCGGAGGTTTTAAAGAAGGGAAGCGAGATCAAGGGAGAACCCATTTTTGAACCCACAGCCGAAGAGATCATGGCCTATCTTCTTCCGAAATATCTCGAAGCTCAGATTTACAAAGGCATGGTCGAGTCGGTTGCAAGCGAACAGGGCGCCCGGATGGTCTCGATGAAATCGGCTTCAGAGAACGCCGAGGAGATGATCTCCGCCCTTTCCCTCAGTTACAACAAGGCGAGACAGGCCTCGATTACCAAAGAGCTCTTAGAGGTGACCACAGGCGCCGAAGCCTTACGGTTTGCGCAGGGAAAAAGGTAAAGTATGTCGTTTATGGGTTACGAAGCCCGTATCGTTTATCGTCTGCCTTCGGCAGCAAGGCTGAAAAGGTTAAGGTTAAATAAATAGAAACGAATAACGTTACCTTTCGACGAAACAGGCATCGTCACCCTAACCTTTAAACGATAGACGTTTATTAAAACCAGGAGGTAGGACATTGAAAGTCGGAAAAGTAATGAGGGTAATCGGTCCGGTAGTGGATGTGGAATTCTTCGCTGAAGAATTACCTGCCTTATATAATGCGATCCGAATTGAGAGACCGGACGGGACAAAATTGATCATCGAGGTGTCCCAATATCTCGGTGAGAACGTGGTGCGTTGTGTGGCCATGTCCACAACCGATGGATTGATCCGTGGAATGGATGCAGTCGATACGGGTGAAGCGATCACCATGCCCGTGGGAAGGGAGACGCTGGGAAGGATCTTCAATCTTTTAGGTGAACCCATTGATAAATTAGGTGACTGCCAGGCAAAGAAACGATATCCGATTCACCGTTCTCCGCCGCCTTTTGAAGAACAGGTCCCGTCGAATCAGGTCTTTGAAACAGGCCTCAAGGTGATCGATCTCCTCGAACCCTACGCCAAAGGCGGAAAGGTCGGCCTCTTCGGCGGCGCCGGAGTGGGAAAGACCGTTTTGATCATGGAACTGATTCGAAACATTGCCACGGAGCACGGAGGGTTTTCTGTTTTCGGCGGCGTGGGAGAGAGGACCAGGGAAGGCAACGACCTCTGGCTTGAAATGAAAGCCTCCGGGGTTATTGAAAAGACCGTTCTCGTTTTTGGTCAGATGAACGAGCCGCCGGGAGCAAGGCTCCGGATTGGTCTCTCTGCCCTTACGCAGGCAGAATATTTCCGGGACGAAGAAGGCCAGGACGTGCTCCTTTTCATCGATAACATCTTCCGTTTTGTCCAGGCAGGCTCCGAGGTTTCGGCCCTGCTGGGCCGAATGCCTTCCGCCGTGGGATACCAGCCTACCCTCGCAACCGAGATGGGCGAGCTCCAGGAGCGAATCACCTCAACCAAAAGAGGATCGATCACATCGGTCCAGGCCATCTATGTGCCAGCGGATGATCTGACCGACCCGGCCCCTGCGACGACCTTCTCCCACCTCGATGCCACAACCGTTCTCTCCAGGCAATTGGCCGAGTTGGGAATCTATCCGGCGGTCGATCCTCTCGATTCCACCTCAAGGATTCTTGACCCTCGCATTGTGGGTGAAGAGCATTACCGTGTCGCCCGCGGTGTCCAGCAAGTCCTTCAACGCTACAAAGAACTTCAGGACATCATCGCCATCCTCGGAATGGAGGAACTTTCCGAGGAGGACAAACTGATCGTCCACAGAGCCCGGAGGATTCAACGATTTCTTTCCCAACCCTTCTTTGTGGCAGAACAGTTCACCGGCTCTTCGGGAAGATATGTTTCTCTGTCGGACACGATCAAAGGGTTCAATGAGATCCTCGAAGGGAAACATGACGACCTGCCTGAGCAGGCCTTCTATATGATAGGAAAGATCGAAGAGGTCGCAGAAAAAGCAAAACGGTTAAGCGAAGGAACGCATTAAATATCAATGACCAATGGTCAATGATCAATTGTCAATTGAACATTGCAAATTGAAAATTGAATATGGAAAACACGATTTTTACACTTGATGTCGTGACTTTAAAGAAAGTGGTCTTCAGTGAGCCGATTGAATCCGTGGTTGCGCCGGGCACGGTCGGTTACTTCGGCATCCTTGCCGGACATACCCCCTTTGTCTCGAGCCTTCAGGTCGGAATTACCAAGATCACAAAGTCCAATGGAGAGAAGATAAATCTCTCCACAAGCGGCGGCTTTCTCATGACCGACGGGAAAAAAGTGATCCTTCTTGCAGAGGCCGCGGAGCGGCCTGAAGAGATTGACGCAGCCCGTGCGCAAAGGGCAAAGGAGAGAGCGGAAAAGAGACTCGCTGAGAGATCCCCGGACACCGATATCGACCGGGCGAGAGTCGCCCTCCTCCGTGCCATCACCCGCCTTAAACTCTCCAGCAGCCAGTAATTCTCTCTCCCACTTTCTGCCTTCTACTTTCCACTTACCAATTGAGTTGACTCCTTCACACAGGTTTTATAAACTGGTCTTTAAACTGAAGTTCCCCTGAAAAAATGGTTTAAAGATGGGGTTATCTCATTGGATTATCAACGGAAAATGGTTGCAATGGGTGTGTCAGATGTGTCCATG
>JAGVBT010000044.1 GCA_020059605.1 Deltaproteobacteria bacterium | reverse complement strand
CTTATTATCCTTTGACAGGCTGCTTCCCGGCAAGCCGCCCACCCGACCGCCCCTCCCCCTTTTCAAAAAGTCGGTTTTTTCATATTACGACACAGTCTCGAGGGGAGAGGGAGGGGGTGAGGGGTCAATTGCAAAGAATTTAATGCGTTTGTATTAGTAAACCAATACCCATTGTTCAACCCGTTGATCGCAGGGGAAACAAACTGGTATTCGCCTTCTATTTTTTGAACCTTTTCCTGTTCCAAAGACACTATTTTTATGATGATCAAAGGACTCTCCGCGGGTCAGGATATCGAACTTCTGGAGAGAATTTCCAAAGGCGATGAGGGGGCCTTTCGACAGCTCTATGATCAGACCCATAAGCAAGTTTATTTTTATTTATACCGCCTGGTTCATCGAAGGGAGATGGCTGAGGATATCCTGATGGAGACCTATACCGGAGTCTGGAGATGCGCCAACAAATTTAAGGGGCGCTCAAGGGTGGCCACCTGGATGTTGGGAATTGCCAGGAACCTGGCGATGAACGAGTTAGGAAAATTTAAAAAACATGAGGATCTTGATGATTTTCCCCATCTTTCAAATGTCATAAAGATATTAATAATCTTATAATAGTACTACATAAGGAATGTCTATTCTATTATGAGATGATTTTTAACTTATGGGCGAGGGTGATTTGAAAGATGCCGCCCAGCACCTTTAAGATCTTGACCTTTCTAAATCCCGCTTCCCGGAGGGCTTCGTTCTGGGGGAAGGAGAAAAAGTCGAGGTTTCTCCTTTCAAACATTTTAAAAAAAATGAGAGAAAATATTTTTGCCATGCCTGAGGGCTGGGGATGGAAATCCGCGACCACCATCCTGCCTCCATGCCTCAGGGCGGAATAGGACCGTTCGAGGACACCCGCCCTGTGCTTCCCGGGAAGTTCGTGGAGAGCAAAAGACATAAAAATTTTATCGAAGTGACCTTGATCATCCCATGGTCGGGTCACATCATGTTTGAGGAAGGTAACATTCGGCAGTACCCCATATCGTTTTCTGGCCAAATCGATCATGCTCTCGGTGATGTCCATTCCCACCACCTCCCCTTCTTCCCCAACCTCCCCGGATATCCAGGAAGCGACTCGCCCCGTCCCGGAACAGAGGTCTAAAATCTTTTCTCCCCTTTGAGGCGCAAGGATCCTTATTGCCTGTCTTAAAAACCGGCCGTATCCTCCGAAAGTGAGGAGATGGAGAAGGGTGTCGTAATAAGGGGCTGTCCGATGGAAGAAATCGCTGCGTTGGTGGTTATTCAAAAAAAGCACCAAATCACAAATACATTTCAATATTCAAAATTCCAAATAAGAACATTTTCATCATTTGAAATTGGAGCCTATTTGCAATTTGGGATTTGGATATCGGAATTTAGCCTCGTGCCGATTCCAGCACGATTTTGGCTCCATCCCTCACCTTCAAAAACACTTTGGGGTCGCCCGAAACCTTTCCGATGACATTTACAGCGCTTGCGGCACGGATCTCATCTCCGCGGCTCGCCGGTGTGGGACCGAAAAAGATGCAGAAGGCATGGCCGGTTGGCCAGTATCCCAGTTCCCCGGAGGAGACCACCTCCCTCGCTCCTTCTTCCAGGCCGGCCCTGACAGGGATGGCAAAGTAGATCTCCTCTCCCCACGTGTTGACTTTTGCTTCGATGGGAAGGGCCTCCCGGATCAACCGGGCCGTTTTCGATTCGTTCAACTCTGCTTCAACTTTCAGATTCCCCGCAAGAATGCTAATTTTCTCTCCCACGGTCTTCTCCTTCCTTCTCAAGGGGGGCGAATTCATCGTAAAGCGTTCCCCTCTCTCCTGTTTCGGAGAGACTATTCGAATAAAAAAGAAATTCCCGTTCCATCTTGGTGGTTTCTCCCTTGAGAGAGATGAAACGGTGGGTTTGAGACCTCAACAACAAAAAACCAAGGATTACCAGGACATAATTGGAAAGCTCTCTTCCAAGGATATAAAAAAATTGGTGCCGGAGGCCCAGAAAGTAATGCGCTTCGACGAGGAGCCTAACGCTATTGGCGAACAGGCCGAGAGCAAGGAAAAGGAGAAGGCGCCTGATCTTTACCGTGTTCCTGGATAATGCGAGGAGATATTCGTCATAAGTTTTCTTAAAATTCTTCCAGCT
The DNA here is from genome assembly GCA_020059605.1 of Deltaproteobacteria bacterium. Classification (GTDB taxonomy): domain Bacteria; phylum Desulfobacterota; class BSN033; order BSN033; family UBA1163; genus RBG-16-49-23. The sequence continues at coordinate 115,541 of JAGVBT010000044.1, read as the reverse complement.
TTCCGAAAGATTTTTCAGAAGCTCCTGAAAGGTCTTTTCATCTTCCCCGTATACCTTCAGGCGGACCTGGATATCGCCCCGAAAGAGGAGATACCGTTTCAACAGCTCCTCCCTCTCGGAAAGATAGCCCTGATTTCTTTTAAGCCCTCGATAGAGAACCCAGGCGATTCCGATCAGAAGGCTGAAGGAAATTCCTTCATTCAAATATTTGATCCACATCGCTCCGTCCATTTTTACAACCGGTTGATCAGGCTGGCCATATAGCCCGCTCCAAATCCGTTATTGATATTGACCACGCTGATCCCCGAGGCGCAGGAGTTGAGCATGGCTAAAAGCGCCGTGATTCCTCCGAAACTGGCTCCGTATCCGACACTGGTGGGAACGGCGATCACCGGTTTATCAACCAATCCCCCCACGACGCTGGGAAGCGCCCCCTCCATCCCGGCGACCACAATTAGGACCCGGGCTTCGTCGAGCCTCTTTTTTTGGGAAAGCAGTCGATGAATTCCTGCCACGCCGACATCATAGAGGGTCTCCACCCGATGGCCCATCATCCGGGCTGTGACTGCCGCTTCTTCGGCCACCGGAATATCCGTTGTGCCCGCCGTGATCACCAGGATCAACCCTTTTCCTTCGGATTTCACCGGATGAGTAAGATGGGTGAGAACCCTGGAGAGGGCGGAATACCGGCTTTTTGGGAAAGCCCTTCGAATCGCCCTGGCTTTCTTTTCCTCAAGACGAGTGATGAGAATATTCTGGCCTTTTTCTTTGAGCTCCCTCATGATGGAAAGGATCTGCTTGACCGTCTTTCCCTCTCCCCAGATCACCTCCGGAAAACCCTTCCGAAGGCTTCGATGGTGGTCCACCCGGGCATGGCCCAGGTCCTCGAAGGGAAGCGACTTCAATTGCAACAGGGCCTCATCAACGGAGACCTTTCCAGACTTCAGGCTTCGTAAAAGAGATTCCAGTCTTTGCTTGTTCATTTGCCTCAATTGATCATTCTATTCAGTCCACCGTTGAAAAGTCAAGGAAAACCCCGCGGCACCTATCAGCCTCCGCCGCCCCCGCCGCCCCCGCCACCCCCGAAGGCCCCGCCTCCTCCAGAACAGTTACAGTTGGGAGGTGGGAAAGCATCTGACCGGGACTGTGCAACCCGGGACAGATTACAAGGTCAAAGTGACCAACAGGGGAAATCCGTCGGAAACAGACATGAACAATGGGCCTTTCACCCTGAAAACTTTCTCCCCAGTGATTCAGGATATGAAAAAGACCCCAGCCGTGCCGCCATTAACCTCGAGTCAACCCGACGCAAAAAGTCTATCAATTAAAAAGAAATCACCTGTTAGACTCATTTTCCCAAATGGAGGAGAAAAGTTGGAGGCGGGTCGTTCGTACACGATAAGGTGGGGGTGGTAAGAAGATCCTATCCTCCCTCACCTCGGTTGCGAGTCGAAGCGACCTAACCCTCTCCCCCTTTGCCTGCTCTTACGACACAGCCTCCAGGGGAGAGGGAATGCCATTCATCCCCCCAGCAGAGCTGGGGGGATTCTGGCACATTTTTATAAACATGCCTCTCGATCTCAACTGGTTTCATCCTTTTTTTCCCCTTCTTTTTATCCACTCTTTTTCTCGAACATATTTTTGGGTGCCCCGCAGATCGGGCATGACCAGTCCTCCGGCAGATCTCCAAACGGAGTTCCGGGTTTTATTCCATGCCCAGGATTGCCTTTGGCAGGATCGTAAGCATACCCACACACCTGACATACATATTTATCTATCTTATTTTCTCCTTTCTAAAAAGTGTCTTTGGGATGAGATTGATAACCTCTGTTTCAATGAATCTGGATGAGGCCCAATATCATCGCTTTCTTCCACAAAACAACAGAAACGATTTCATTCTGACTCCCTCACTTCCCCTCTTTCAGTGTCTTAAACTTATCATGCCAGGCGCATCGTTTACAGAAAGTTTCCGTCTCTTCACCAATGTCAAATTGGTTCGATTCGGCTTCCTCCGTAACAGAAATGATTTCTCCATCCTTTAGATCGAACTCAAAAATGTTGTATTGGTCTTCCGGGTCTTTTGTATAAAAACTTTGGGACCCACATGCCGGACATTTCATGTGTATCATCACGGTTCTCCTCCTGAGCCGATTGATTCAATCTTATAAAACATTTTTATCCTTTATGGAGAAGAAGCCTCTTTTCAACTTGGGCCCAATTGATATTTCTGAAAAAGGCGTCTATGTAATCAGTTCTTTTAAGACCATAATCGATCATAAAGGCGTGTTCAAAGACATCCATGATTAAAATGGGCATACCCCCCGCAGGATGACCCACCTCGTGTTCGTTGATCCAGAAGTTAATGAACTTTCCACTGAGGATGTCCTGATAAAGGACAGCCCATCCGATTCCTCTCATGGAACCGGTTGCTCTAAAATCTTTTTCCCATGCCTCATAACTCCCAAAGGACCCGGCAAGTTTTTGAATTAATTTTCCCCCTTTATCGATCCCTCCTTTGCCGCCAACATTTTCGAAATAGTATTCATGAAGCCGCATCCCATTGAATTCCCAGCCCAGCCTCCTCTTGAGTTCAGCATACTCTGGGGTCCCGGTCTTTCCTTCCCTCAGAAGTTGGCTGAGGGCATCCATGAGTTTATTGGTATTGGTCACATATCCCTGGTAAAGAGTGAAATGGTTTTTTAAAAGCGTTTCACTGAATCCCTCCATGCCTAAGAGTCGGTTGTAATCTTTACTTTGATAAGTCATCTTTCCCTCCTTTTCTGCACTGGCCATAGAGATGTCTGTCTGGCCTGATATAAATCCCAACCCCAGAATCCCCGACAGGGATAAAAACCTGCGGCGGTTTAATAAAAAAAGATCCCTGTTTTCCTCTCCTTCCTTACCCGTTTTCATTGACATTCCTCCCTCCTTTCTCACACAAAAACAAATCCCATTGAACAAATTAGAATCATTATAAAATAATAATTATTATTGTCAATAAAGAAATGTCTTGAATTGACTCCTTTTTTTTCCATCAAGAGAGAGCAGAGATATCGTGGAGATTGAACGGATTTAATCGTGTTTGGCGCGATTAGGCTGATTTCTTGCGCGATTGTTCCAGTTTTGCGCTCTTGATCAAGAGCTCCCGGAATCCCTTCTTCACTTCTGCATCGGTCATGTTTTCAACCAACCGTTCGATCCGCTTGATCGTTGCCTGATCAAGGCCCCCCTCTTTCAACTTCGGTTCTTCCGAAGGAGAAGGCGGAGGGGGCGGAGTGATTTTGCCCAGCCGGAATCGAATGTCTTCGATGAGAGGTTTGCCCAGGAAGGCGTTGATCTTTTCTAAAAGGGCGGGCTTTAGAAATTGGAGTTGTTGCATCCAGGTAGAATGGGAGACATCGATCAAAAGAATTCGATTTCGTATGGAGCGGGGCTGGGTCTGAAGAGCCACCGGTTCACCCACGATCTCTTTCCATGCTCCCCAGACAGAGTAACTCCTCATCGGGCCATCAAGATCCAGACCCTTCAGGGTCTGTTCCAATATCGAATGAATGGGCTGGGGCTTTTTCATAAACTCTTATGAAGAAAATCCGAAATCCGAATATCGTCATGCCCGAGGCAGATCCGCCTCCCGCCCTTGGCGAGGCTCGCCTTTGGCGGCTGGCGGAAAGCACGAAACAAATCTCAATTTTCAAATAACCTAATTTACAAAACTTATTTCCATTTTAATTTTAAATTTGGAGTTTCGGTCATTTGAGCTTGTTTCGATATTTGGATTTCGCCTGCCTATGCCGAAGCGGCTTCGCGCAGGCAGGTGCTTCGAATTTAAAATATCATTCAAATGATATTTTAGTGGTATCAATCCTCGGGAAGAGGGGGGTGGGTTTGACCACCTTTTTCCCGGGCTTGAGCCCTCCCCACTTTCCGTTTTCCTCCATGTTTTGCTCCCAGAGATTCTCCTCCATCCCGAGCTGGACCCATATCTTTTCCGAAGAGGAGGGCATAAAGGGCGCCAGGAGCAGGGCAATGATACGGAGAGATTCAAGCGTCTGGTAGAGGACGGTGGAGAGCCGGGGCCGGTCCTTTTCCTCTTTGGCCAGGGACCAGGGAGCGGTCTCATCGACATATTTATTCGAAGCACCGATCATCTCCCAAATCGTTGCCAACGCCCTGTGAAAAGAGAGGTTGTTCATCTGTTCGGGCAATTGAGTTAGCACTTTCAGAGAGACTTCCTGAAACCGCCTATCGATTTCTGCCGGGGGGGAAGGGGCTGGGATAGTGCCTTCGAAATAACGGATCACCATGCTGAGGGTCCGGCTGAAAAGGTTTCCCAGGTCATTGGCCAGGTCGCTGTTGATCCGGTTGACCATGGCGGCATGGGAAAAGTCCCCATCCAGGCCGAAAGGGACCTCCCGCATGAGAAAATACCGGACCGCATCGGCACCGTAGGTGTCGATCAGCCGGTTCGGCTCCACCACATTCTGAAGCGATTTGGACATCTTTTCCCCTCCACTGTCCACCATCCATGGGCAAAGACCATCCCGGGAGGCGTAAGGCCGATGCCTTGGAGCATGGTGGGCCAGTAGACGGTATGGGTCGTGAGGATATCCTTGCCGATGAGATGAATGGCTTGAGGCCAGAAATGGGAGAAAGCATTCTCCCCGGAACCATATCCGATCCCGCTCACATAGTTGATGAGGGCATCGAACCAGACATAGGTGACATAGTCGGTATCGAACGGGATTTCAATGCCCCATCTCAGGCGCTTTTTGGGCCTTGAGATACAGAGGTCTTCAAGCGGGCCGTGGAGGAATCCCAGGATTTCATTGCGTCTGGACGTGGGAAGAATGAACCGGTCGTTTTTTTCAATGTGTTCGATCAGCCAGGATTGGTATTTGCTCATCCGGAAAAAGTAGTTCTTCTCCAAGATTTCGACGACCTCCCTGAGACAGTCCGGACAGTTCCCCCCGGCCAGGTCTTTTTCGGTCCAGAACCGTTCGCAGGGGACACAGTACCACCCCTCATAGCTGTCCTGGTAGATTTCGCCGCGATCGTAGAGGTCCTGAAGAATCTGTTGGACAACCTTCTTATGGCGGGGTTCCGTGGTGCGGATGAAGTCGTTGTTGGAGATGTTCAGCCTCTGCCAGAGGGATTGAAACCGTTTGACCATTTCGTCGCAGTGGGCCTTCGGATCGACTCCCCGTTCCTGTGCGGCCTTCTCGACCTTCTGACCATGCTCATCCGTGCCGGTGAGAAAAAAAGCCTGATAGCCTTCGAGTCGCTTAAACCGGGTGAGGATATCGGCGGCAATGGTCGTATAGGCATGCCCGATATGGGGGACGTCGTTGACATAGTAAATGGGAGTGGTGACGTAGAAGAACCCTTTAGATTTCGGACGCATGAATGGTGACTTCCCCCCCTTCCTCCAGTTGCACGGTGACGGTCTGGTTCAAGACATTCTGACGGATCACCTTCCCCTTGCCGGAGCGAGTGGTGATATGTTTTCCCACCCGGGGAAGACTTTTCTTGAGCTCCACGTAGGTTGGAAATTCGTAACCCAGGCAGCACATCAAACGACCGCAGATACCCGAAATCTTGGTCGGATTGAGGGCGAGATTCTGCTCCTTGGCCATTTTGACCGAGACCAGTTCAAACCGGTTTAGAAATCCGGCGCAGCAGAGCTCCCTTCCGCAGCTTCCGATGCCGCAAATCATCTTGGCCTCGTCCCTCACGCCAATCTGTCTCATTTCGATCCGCGTCCTGAACTGGGCGGCCAGATCTTTGACCAGTTCCCGGAAATCGACCCGCTTTTCCGCAGAAAAGTAGAAGATTATCTTGGAACGGTCCAGGAGGACCTCTGTCTTAACCAGTTTCATATGGAGATTCTTTTCCTTGATCTTATCAAGACAGAGCTGAAAGGCATCCTTCTCCGTCTGCCGGTTTCTCTCAAATTGCTCCAGGTCCTCGGGGGTGGCTTTACGCACCACCTTTCTCGGAGATTTCAGAATGAACCGTTTCTCTTTTTCCCGGGGCGCCGAGAGAACCTTTCCCAGACCCAGTCCCCTTTCCGACTCGGCGACGACCGGCTCCCCCGCTTCGAGGAGTAGATCTCCGGCATTGAGTTCTTCTGCCCTGCTATTGACCATTCGGACATAGACCATTCGAATCATCTTCTCTATCCTTCATGGGGTACCACACGGGTATCGCCAAGCCTTAACTTTGCCGTGCCGTTTTTTAATCCCCCATACTCAATATAAATGGTATTTATGGGGTACACCACTAAGCCCAGGAGAGCATCATCGCCTCCAGGGACAATCTCGTATTGGCATTGCCTTTAATCGCCCGGGCCGTTTGATGGAGATTCTCCATCCGTTTCAGAAGGGAGGAAAGGTCCCATTGGCCGGCCACCTTTTCCATCTCTTCCGCCAGATCGGCATGAATCAATCCCGAGGCTTCCCCCGATGTCTTCACCACGATGAGGTCCCTCAAAAGCGTCTTGGCCAGCTCCAGGATCAAATTGAGATTTTCTCTCTGAGAGGGAAGAGAATCGATCCAGTCCTCCTTCTCTTCCATGGAGAGCGATCCGGATCCCATCCACCCCTCGAGAAGCTCTTTTCTTGGAATCCCGGCAATCTCTTCCTTGATCTCCAGCGCCTTTCCCGGGCTCCCCTCAGAGAGGGTGGCCAGAAGATGGGCCTCTCTTTCACCCAGTCCTTTCGCCTTGATCAACCAATGAGAGACGAGATGGGATGGCAGCGGGTTAAAGCGAATCGGCTGACACCGGGAAAGAATGGTGGGCAGGATCCACCTGGGGTGGTTGGCCTGCAGGATAATCACCGTTTGCGGGGGCGGTTCCTCCAGGGTTTTGAGAAGTGTGTTCGACATATGGGGCGCCATTCGGTCTGCCGCCGTCAGGATGAAAACCCGGCATCTTCCCTCATAAGGCCGGTAGGCAAGGGCTTTCTGCATCTCTCTCACCTGGTCCACTTTGAGGGTCTGGCCCTGCGGTTCGATGATCGAAACATCCGGATGGACAAGGCGATTGATCTTTTTACAGGAGATGCAGCGGTCGCAGGCATCGACCGTATCCGCTCCTTCGAGACAGTTGAGGGCCTTGGCAAACTGGAGTGCGACCAGGCTCTTTCCAATTCCCTCTGCCCCTAAGAAGAGGTAACTGTGGGCCACTTTTCCCCCGGCGATCCCCCTCTGAAGCAACCGGATCGGCCTTTCATGGCCTAAAATATCTTTGAAGGACATAATTGAATCAATTGCGAAATGCGGATTGCGGAGTGCGGAATTAAGATCCGAAATCCGAAATTATAATAATTCATCTACGATCTTCCGGATCTTCTCAAACACTTTTTCTTCGCCCACGCGGGTGTCGATCACCTTGACTCTTCGAGGATTCTCTTTGGCAATCGCAAGATATCCCCTTCTCACCCGGTGATGAAACTGAATCTTCTCCCTCTCAAATCGACCCTCTTTCTCATTTTTTAATAAGCGATTCCTCCGGAGAGCCCTCTTGAGTCCCAGATCAGAGGGACAATCCAGGAGAAAAGTAATATCCGGCCGGACTCTCTGAGAGGCCAGGCGGTTCAGTCTCCGGATCAATCCCCGGTCTAACTGACGGCCATAACCCTGGTAAGCAAGGGAGGCATCGGTGAAACGGTCGCAGAGGACGACGGCGCCTCTCTGAAGAAGGGGGCCAACCAGCTCCTTGACATGTTGTGCTCTTGCCGCCTCGTAGAGGAGCAGCTCACTGAGGGGGACCATTCCACGATGGTCGGGGTTGAGTAGAATCTTTCTGATCTTCTCACCGATGGAGGACCCTCCGGGTTCCCTGGTCACCTTGCAGGGGATTCCCCTTCGGGTCAAGTATCTTTTTAGTCGCTCAATCTGAGTGGTCTTTCCGCTTCCCTCCACTCCCTCAAAGGTGATAAAGAGAGACAAGTTCTTTCCCCTTCATATCAATAAAATTGTTCATCCTCCCTCCCGCCCTTCTCCTGCCGGTGGGGATGATACAATAAATATCTGAAATCTAAGCCAAAATATAAATCAGAGCCTAAGGTATTGTCAAGGTTTTCTAAGAAAGGGAAGAATAAGGAGGCGGGAAAGGGCCAGGGTATTCGGTTCCCGGAACCGGGCGAGCCCGATGACCATGCCTTCATGGCCGGCCTGGGGTTGGGCGCGGTAGGTCCCAAGGAGCCTGTCCCACCAGGGGAGGCTGAAGCCGAAGTTGCTATTATATTCTTTGATCAATACGGAATGGTGAACCCGGTGCATCTCCGGCGTAACCACGAAGAGCCTTAAGATACGGTCAATCGACACAGGGAGCCGGACATTCCCGTGGTTGAACAGGCTGGTGGCATTGAGGAGAATTTCGAAGAAGATCACGGCCAAAGCGGAAGGACCAATGGTGATAACAGCAATTATCTTGATCCCCATGGAGAGAAGAATCTCAACGGGATGAAAACGGATTCCGGTGGTGACATCGAAGTCGAGGTCGGTGTGGTGAACGCGGTGGAGCCGCCAGAACAAGGGGATGAAATGGAATATGGCGTGCTGAAGGTAGATGACAAAATCGAGAGCTGCAATCCCGATGAGAAGTTCCAGCCAGTTGGGGAGCGAAAGATTGTTGAGCAACCCCCAGCCGCGATTTTGAGCTAAGAGAGCCACCCCAATCGCCTGAATCGGAAGGAATACTCGAAGGGCCAGAGTATCGATCAGGACCAGCCCAAGGTTGCTATACCAGCGGAGGGTCTTGGAGGTGTTCAGGTGACGTCGGGGAGAAAGGATCTCCCAGATGGCCATGACGATCAAGATGGCCAGGAAGAATGAGAGTCGAATCACGCCTTCATGAGTTAAAATGGAATCCGTCATTCTTCATTCCACATTTCTTTTTTTGTCTCCTTTAAGGTAGACTACTTGGAAATTGTTGTCAACTTCCTTTGTGCAATTGTAAAATTATAAAAGACTTTAAGAAAGCCGGAAGCAGGCAGGGAGAGGAAGCGGCAAAACTAAGGCTTGACCTGGCACACATCAATACATCAAATCCGGATCGATTTTGATCTCCCGGACCAGTCCCGAGGCTGAAGATTCGGAAACGGCTTTCACTACCACTGTCCCTCCCTCTTTTACAAGGGAATAAGCTGTCTGGCGTTCGATCTTTTTAAAGGTCAGAGGTTTCCAATCCGAAGGAGTTTTGTTTTCTATTTTTTCACCTGAGAATTTCCCCACTTCGATGATGGTCTGGGGTTGAGGGGATGCTGATAGAGGGAACATGAGAAACAGGATGATGGAAAAAACATTGATGGGTGAAGGTGGGGGTGAATATTTCCATTTCCCCCTCACCCCAGCCCTCTCCCACCAGGGGAGAGGGAGGCCCTTTTGAATGTTTATCCAATCGATTTTCAATTTCATTCTATCAAGCCTTCTCTTCTTAATCTTCCCACGTCTTCGGGACGGTCCACATCCCACCGAACGGGGAGTTCCTTCCACTTCCATCTTAGGCGGCCAAGCCGCTCCTTGGTCTCCTCCAGGACAGAGCCGGTCCCCCAGGAGATTCCCTCGAAAAGGGATGGTTCATATCGGCGAAGACCGATCAGGACATAGCCTCCATCCTCCGCAGGAGAGACCACCGCCGGGACGCCCTCCATTAAGTTTTGTTTGGCCTCCGACAGATCGTCACGGCTGAGAGAGGGGCAATCCGTTCCCATCAGCAGGGCCGCGCGGGACCTTTTCAATGTTTCATCAAAGGCCAGGGCCATCCTTCTGCCAAGATCACCTTCTACCTGTTGATGGAGCTCGAGCCGGAACATTTCAGCGCATCGAAGAAAGAAGGGATGTTCCTTCGAGGGCGAACACCAGAGCTCAACAGGACCCGCTTTCGAGTCCACCGCCGTATTCAATGAATGCAACACGAGTTGTTCATGCAGGATTGTAACGGTTTGGGGATCCATGGAGGAGAGCAGGCGTGTCTTCACCTCTCCCGCGATGGGCGCCCTGGAAAGAACGATGATGCGGCAATCCGCGAAATTCGATTTCATTCGTGTCATTCGAGCTACGGATAATAAAGCTTTGCCAGTCGTTTCGGGTTTATGTTGAAAAAATAGGCCAGCCTTAAAAACCACATGAGAAAGATCGTACGGAATAAACCCTTCTCCTCCCAGCGGCGGCTGGAAGTGACCACCCGTTGCCGGAGACAGAGGGGGCGGCCATGTTTTTTTAAAATCCTGGATAAGGCGATATCTTCCATCAGGTCAATTTCCGGGAAACCACCGATGGCCTCAAAGAGGTCTCTTTTTACAAAGATGGCCTGGTCTCCTGTGGCGATCTGAAAGAGTCGGGACCGCCAGTTCATCAGAAACTCGATGAGGCGAAGCAAGAGATGGACTCCCGACAATGTCACATCAAAACGACCCCATTTCGTTCCCTTCCGGTCCATGCCCTCAATGATCAACCGGTCAGCTCCTTTGGGCAGAAAGGTATCGCCATGGAGAAAAAGGAGAATCTCGCCTCCGGCCAGTTTTGCACCGGCATTCATCTGAACACTCCTGCCGCGCGGGGCCCGAATGATTTGGTCGGCATAAGCCTCGGAAAGGAGGATGGTATCATCGCGGCTTCCGCCGTCAATCAAGATTACTTCATGACCTGCCTGGCGCAAAGGCCCAAGGGCAACGAGAGCCTGGACAATTCCCGGAGCTTCATTTAAGACCGGAATGATGATTGAAATGCTCATCTCCCCTTCATTCTAATTTGGTATGGATATACATTCAAGCCGTTCTTTTTACTTGATTATTGGATGGGACTTATATATAAACAACATATACCCGGAAAATTAATAACCAACGGATGAATGGGCCTGAACGAGTGTCCGAAAACAGCATCCGCGCCTTTAAGAAGAACCATGATCGAGATCAAGGGATTTTTAGAGACTTCCTTTTTGGACTGGCCCGGGAAGATCTGCTCCGTCCTTTTCCTCCCCGGCTGCAACTTCCGTTGTCCTTACTGCCATAACCATCCCCTGGTCTTTTCCCCCGCGCGGTTGACCTCCATTCCCCTGGAAGAAGTCCTTTCGCGGCTTTACGCCTTCAGGGGTTGGATTGACGGGGTTTGCATCACGGGCGGCGAGCCGACCCTGCACGAGGATCTTCCTCTTCTGATTCAGAAGATAAAAGAAGGCGGATTTTCAGTCAAGCTCGACACAAATGGCTCCCGGCCAGAGATGTTGGGAAAACTGATTGAAGAAGGAAGGGTCGATTTCGTCTCCATGGATGTGAAGGGTCCCCTGGATTCCTTCAGTTACCGGAGAGCAGCCGGGCTTCCCGTTGACCTTTCCCTCATCTCCAGGTCGATTGAGATCCTCAAGGGGGAGAAGGTGGGGTATCAATTTCGAATGACCGTTGTCCCTACACTCCATAGCGAGGAAGAGGTCCGAATCCTGGGCAAGCAGTTGAGAGCGGGGCCAAGGTTGATCCTCCAGAATTTCAACCCGGAGGATCCGCTGGACCCCGCGCTTAAAAAAGCCCTCCCTTACGACCCGAAAGTCCTGAAGGAGATGGAAAAGACCGTCCAAGAGATGGTATAACTCATTTCATAGATATGAACGCTTCTTCTCTAAAAGAGATCCGGATGAAGGTGGAAGCACTCGAGAGAGAGGTTTATCTCCTCAGCACCATCTTTGAGTTGATCCATGACCCTTTCTTCATGCTCAATCGAAGGGGAGAATTCTTGAAGATAAACCCGAAGGGAACGGATCTGCTGGGCTACTCTGCGGAAGAACTCCGGCAGACGGTTTTCATGGAGGTGGTGGCTCTCGACGATCTCAACGCGGTGAGGGAGGCCTTCGACGAGATGGAGAAAGGGCGCGAGATCCATCTGAACCTCCGTGTCGTCAACCGGCGCAGGGAAGAAATCCCTGTGGAATGCTCTGCCGCCCTCCGTGGAGAGACCTGTTGGATCACTCTGAGGGATCTGAGGGAACGGATACGGCTTGAAGAGGAGTGGGAGAGCTCGAAAAAACAGTTCCTGGAGAAGATTCGGGAAAGGGATCAATACGCCAGGGAACTTCAAGCCATGAAAGACCTCTTCAAGGAGAAGGTGAAGGAGGTTGAGAAGATGAGAGAGGAGGCCATGCTGCTCTCTTATATCGACGACCTCACCCAAATCTATAACCACCGTTTTTTCATTCAACAACTGACCGTGGAAGTAGAACGACAGAAACGATATCCCGTTCCCCTCTCCCTTCTCATGATCGATATCGACTATTTTAAACATTACAATGACCGCAATGGGCATTTAGCCGGAGACGAGGTGTTGAAGGCGATCGCCATTCTCATCCAGCATGGAGTCCGGCAAAGCGATATCGTATCCCGGTACGGTGGAGAGGAGTTTGCCGCCATCCTGATCAAGGCGGGAAAGGAGGAAGCCAGAGAGATCGCAGAAAGGGTGAGGAGGCTCGTCTCCGAAACCCGGTTTCCCAATGAGAAGGAACAGCCCAATGGAGATCTAACGGTGAGCATTGGCGTGGCCACGTTTTCCTCCTCCACCCCGACCCTCACCGATCTGATCCGTGAAGCCGACCATGCCCTCTACCGCGCCAAAAAGACCGGCCGCAACCGCATCGAGGGGTGAGATGAAAACGGTCATCGTCACTGCAGGCGTGATTATTGAACAGAAGAAAGTCCTTGTGGCCAAGAGAAAAGAGGGGTCTCACCGCGGCGGGCTCTGGGAATTTCCGGGAGGCAAGGCGAGGGAGGGTGAAGACCCGAGGGATGCCCTGCGAAGGGAGTTGAAAGAGGAGCTGGATATCGATGTGGAACCGGAGGGGATTCTCGAGGTCGTCTTTCATTCGTATCCGGAATATCCAATCCTCCTGCTCGCCTATCGCTGCCGCATCAAGAAGGGCGTTCCGAAACCCATCGGATGCCAGGATCTCCGTTGGGTCGGTTTAGAGGAATTAAACCGGTTGGCCATGTCCCCTGCGGATGAACCGGTTCGAAGCCGGATGAGTTCCTCCGGAGAAGGGTTCATCTAAGGCAGGGTTTTTCTATCCTGGAGAGTGAAGGGGATTAAGTATATAATAGTTTCTGGAGAGCCGTTTATGCCGAAGGATGCGATGCAAAGGTATGCCGAAAGCCTGGAAAAAACGGTTCAGCATAACTACAGCCATCTGAAGGAAATGGTCGAGGATTTCAAGGCGCTCTGTCTGGTTGTTACCCCTGAAAAACATACGCCCCAGGATATCATCGTCGATATCCGGCAGCTCTACAAAGAAATCCGCGATCGCCTCGCAGAAATCAAAGCCATCCAGCAACTCCTCCAGGGGAAATACAGGCAGTACTATCGTCGGGATTCCCTGCGCGACAAATCGATTACGGAATTCGGATTTCTCACAAAGAACCTCTATTCCAAATTTGAATATATCCTCCTTCAAAAACAAGCCCTAGCCAAGAAAAAGGAAGAAGAAATCTCCAGGGCGGCACAGAAGGGCTTTCCCTTTCAGTGGTTTCACTCCAGGGACCATCAAGCTATTTTCATGAGGAACCTTCGGATTCTGAACGAGCTGGATTACGAAATCCCCACCGATCCGGACATCGCAGAAAGACGGAAAGTCGATGAGGGGCAAGTTCGGTACCTCACCCTGTTTTGCATCAGGGGGAAAGCGGGCCTCCTGGACGAGGTCTATTCACGAATCAGATTGCGGGAGCATGATATCCTCGAACGGTATACCCAAGATGAACTTCACGGACTGCTTGCCCATTTGAAAGAAGTGAATCCCGCGGAGCTGGAGAGGGTGTTTCGGCGCTTGTTGGAGACCGAAACGCTCTCAACGCTCAAATGCATCCTGATCGCCATCCATTCCTCCAGAGAGCTCGAGGGCGGCCTGCTTGATTTGATGAAAAAAACCCTCGATGAGATGGAGGAAGGAACGGTGAAAACGCTAATCGTTTGACACCCTCCCTGAAATCGTTATAAAGTGGCTTGAGCAGTTTTGGCAGGCATCGAAAGAACAGGCCTATGAATCAGAACCTTAAAGAGTTTTATTTTTTTAGCGATTTCTTGAACCGGAAGGTCTATTCCCACTCGGGGAAGAAAGCGGGAAAGATCGTTGACTTCGTGGCCGAGCGGATCGAGCCGTATCCGATGATCCTCGGAATGGTGATCCGGGCAGGGAGGAAGAAATTTTACCTCCCCTGGGAGAAAGCGATTCAAATCGAACCTAGAATCATCCTGCCCGAGGGAAACCTTGTCGATCTTAACGCCTTTCTCTCTGGAAGGGACGTGGTCCTGCTTCGAGACGAGGTGATGGACAAACAGATCGTCGACACCTATGGTGCGAAAGTGGTGAGGGTCAACGATCTCCATGTCTTAAAAATCGACTCCCGGTTAAGGCTGGTTCATGTCGACGTGGGATTCCGGGGATTGATGAGACGGGTGGGATGGGAGAAGCCGGTCGATCGGATCCTCGAATGGCTCTTCTCCTACAAGCTTCCCAATCAATTCATCTCCTGGAAATACGTTCAACTCCTCTCCGGCTCGGACCTGCTCCATCTCAGCGTCTCCCAGAAGAAATTGTCGCACCTGCATCCCGCGGACCTGGCCGATATCATCGAGGACTTGAGCGGTCGCGAGCGGTCCGCCATCTTCCATGCCCTGGACCCCGAGACGGCGGCTGAAACCCTCGAGGAGATCGATCCCAAAATTCAGAAGGCCCTCATCGAGACCACTCCCCTGGAGAAGGCATCGGATATTGTGGAGGAGATGTCGCCCAGCGATGCGGCTGATCTTCTGGGCGATCTCTCAGAAGAGAGGGCTGAAGAAATCCTTGAAGGGATGGAACAAGAGAGGGCCGAAGACGTGAGAGAACTGCTTGTCCATCCCGATGAGTCCGCTGGAGGCTTGATGACCACGGCTTATCTCAGCCTGACACCGGATATCACGGTGGAGGCCGCCATTTCGCGGTTAAAGTCGGAAGCTCCAAATCTGGATATCATCGATTACATCTATGTGGTGGATGAGGAAGAAGCGCTTCAGGGAGTGATCAGCATCCGGGACCTTCTCACGGCCCATTCCCAGAAGCCCCTCTCCGAAATCCAGACTCCGAGGGTGGTTAGCGTCAAACAGGACGAGGACCAGAATAAGGTGGTGGATGCCTTCGCCAAGTATGGATTCAGGGCCTTGCCCGTCTTGGACGACGAAAACCGTTTGAGAGGCGTGATCAGTTTTCGAAGCGTCCTCGATGTGCTTGCCCCCGATGCCGGATAATTTAAAGCTCCAATAACCAAATTCCCTGCCTGCGGCAGGCAGGCAAACACCAAATAAATTCCAATAGTTCAATGACCAATCATCAATAAAAAGCCCCGCCAACAGGGAGGGGCTTAAAAACCTAAATTCTAAATCCAAAACCGGGATCCCGAAACAAGTTCGGGATGACAAAAACACCAGAACCAAACCCTCTTGTCATGCTGAACTTGTTTCAGCATCTGGTTGGGTTTTTTCTGCTTTCAGCAGACGTATCTTTCATCCCCGTCCACAGGAAGGGGTTTTTAGATGCGATTTAAATAAAATCATTGGAATTTGGATATTGGTTATTATTTGGTGATTGGGTATTCTTTGCATGATTCGTGGATAAAGAATAAACATGACCGATTATAAAAATTGGTTTTCCAGCTCAAGACGGTCCCTCTGGAGGACGGTCGGTCTCTTCTTCATTCTGATGGGACCGGGCATCATTACTTCCAATGTGGATAATGACGCCGGTGGTATCACCACCTACTCGCTCGCCGGTGCGGAATTCGGACTGAAACTCATTTGGTCTCTTGTCCCCATCATGATTGTCCTGATCGTGGTCCAGGAGATGTGCGCCCGGATGGGAGTGGTGACGGGCAAAGGACTTTCGGACCTGATCCGCGAAAAATTTGGAGCTAGGATCACCTTCTACTTGATGATTGGTATGTTTTTGACCAATATGGGCAATGCCATCTCCAACTTCGCAGGCGTGGCTGCAGGAATGGAAATCTTTGGGGTCGACAAATTCATCTCCGTTCCCCTTAGCGCATTTCTCGTCTGGTGGATGGTCGTCAAGGGGACTTATAAGTCGGTGGAAAAGGCCTTCCTGGTCGCCTGCGTCTTTTACATCTCCTACATCATCACCGGCATCATCGTGAGGCCCGATTGGAACCATGTGGCCGAACAATTTTTAAACCCTCAATTGAGCCTCCAGCCTTCGGAGATGGCGATGGTGATCGGCCTCGTGGGGACCACGATCGCTCCCTGGATGCAGTTCTATCTTCAGGCTTCAATCGTTGAAAAAGGAATCAAGATAGAAGAATATAAGTTCGCACGATTCGATGTGGTCATGGGATCCGTCGTTGTCCACATCGTCGCCTTCTTCATCATTCTGGTCTGTGCGGAGACGCTCTTCAAAACCGGGGTGAGAATCGAAACAGCAAAGGATGCAGCTCTCTCCCTGGCGCCCCTTGCAGGAAAATACTGCACCTATCTCTTTGCCTTCGGGCTGGTCAATGCCTCCCTCTTTGCGGCCTCGATCCTCCCTCTTTCCACAACCTATCTCATCTGCGAGGGGTTAGGCTGGGAGGTGGGGATCGACAAGAAGTTTGTCGAAGCCCCCCAGTTCTACGGAATCTATTCCCTGATCATCTTCCTGGGAGCAGGGATCATCCTCTATCCGGACCTTCCTCTCATCGCCATCATGTACGTCTCGCAGGTGGTCAATGGGATCGTGCTTCCATTCATCCTCGTCTTTATCCTCCTGCTCGTCAATGACAAAAAACTGATGATGCAGTACACCAATGGCCCCGTCTTCAACATCATCGCCTGGACAACAACGGTTCTCTTGATAGGCTTCAGCATCCTCCTTCTGATTCAGATGATTTAACCGTTTAGAATTTAGGGGACGTTGGTTCTAAAACAACTTATTCCAAGAAGTTAAAAACCTATCGATAGGAAATCAGCAACGGGCTTTTCTCTGAAGGCGTTCCCAGGCATCGTCCGTATTTCTTTGAGTCATCTCGATATCTTTTTCAGTGAGGTGGCTGAATCGACCCTGGATTTTTAAATACTCTTTCACAGAGACAACACGGGTTTCTTCCTGAATCGTATAGAATCTTCCATTCTCAATCTCATAAAGGGGAAAGATCCTTGAGCGGACGGCAAGCCTCGAAATTTTGATGGTCTGTTCGGAGGGCATCTTCCATCCCGGCGGACAAGGAGAGAAAAGATGGATGAACCGAGTTCCACGGATGCTTCTTGCTTTCTCCAGTTTTCGGATGAGGTCTTCCGGGTAGGCGATCGTTGCTGTTGCCGCATAGGGAATATGGTGGTCAGCCATGATGGCCATAATATCTTTCTTTGGATTCTCTTTGGGCTGCATCACCGGAGTGGTCGTTGTCCAGGCAAGAAGCGGTGTGGCTGAACTTCTCTGAGTGCCTGTATTCATATACCCTTCATTATCATTACAGATATAGAGCAAATCTTCATTTCTCTCCGCTGCGCCGGAGAGAGCCTGAAGCCCAATATCAAAAGTCCCACCATCTCCCGCCCACACCGCCACCAGGGTTTCATCGTCCCCTCGAACATCCAGGGCGGCCCTGACTCCTGACGCAGTCGCAGCTCCTGTGACAAACCCGGCATGGACAGCTGTAATCTTGTAACTGGAATAGGGCCAGAATCCGGGGACAATTGACCAGCACGAGGCAGGAAAGACCATGACTGTCTTCTCACCGAGGGCCTTCAATGTTAACCGCATGGCAACCGCAGCCCCGCATCCAGCACAGGCCAGATGACCATGACCAAGATTCTCCGCAATAGGGACCTTTACTTTATTCATCTAAGCCTCATTTTTTGGGATCTCTAAAATCCGAAATCCGAATATCGAAACTCGAAACAATTTCGAAATTCGAATTTAGAAATTTATCTTTTCAGTCCTAGCCACACAATATCTCCTTCGGGCTGAGGGTGCTCCATTGTATATTGAATCGCTTCTTCGATCAGTTCCGGAGTAATATCTCGTCCACCCAATCCGGAAACGAATCCGAAGACAGGAGGCCTCTCCTCCCGAGAATACAAAGAGGCTCTTAACTCCTGTGCAAAGATGCCACCCACTCCGGCAGAAAGGTTCCGGTCGATGACAGCGATCTTCTTTGCCCCCTGAATCGCTTCGCAAATCTCTTCGGAGGGAAAGGGTCTGAACCGTTTGATCTTGATTCCGGCAACGCTTAAACCTTTCTCCACCAGCTTCTTGATCACTGTTCTTGACGTGCTGGTGACCGTTCCAGAGGTCATCAACAACACTTTGGCCCCTTCTTTTCCATATCTTTCAATCGCTCCATAACCCCGGCCAAACCGGGCTTTGAATTCATCATCCACCTTCTTGGCAACCTCTGGGACCTGCTCCATGGCCTTCTGGACCTTGTAACGAAACTCCAAAAAATAATCAGGGGTGGTGATCACGGAATAGGCTCTCGGTTCCTGGGTGTCGATCGGATAATCCGGACAGAAAGGCGGCAAGATGGAGTCCACCTCCTCGATGCTTGGAATTTCAACAGCCTCAGCGGTGTGGGAAAGGACAAAAGCATCGAGGACAACCATCACAGGAAGTCTCACCGTTTCTGCGATCAGATAAGCCTGAACAATGGTATCGAGGACCTCCTGATTATTTTCGCAATAGAGTTGAATCCATCCCGTATCCCGCTGGGAGAGAGAATCACTCTGATCGCCCCATATATTCCAAGGTGCGCCAAGGGCCCGATTGACATTGACCAGAACAATGGGAAGCCTCGCTCCGGAAGCCCAGTGGAGCATCTCATGCATATAGGCTAATCCATGAGAGGATGTAGCCGTAAAGGTTCTAACCCCTCCGGTGGAGGCTCCGATCAGTGCGGCCATGGCGGAATGTTCTGATTCTACCTTCAGGAATTTTGTCTTCAGGCGGCCGCTTGCAATCAGTTCTGAAAGCTCTTCCACAATCGTCGTCTGGGGTGTGATGGGGTATGCGGAGATGACATCCACACGGCTCAAGATGACGCCGTAGGCCACTGCCTGGTTTCCTGTGATGACCCTCTTCATTTAGCCTCCTCTTTTAGAGAGATGGCGCCCCGAGGACATTCGGTGAAACAGATGCCACAGCCCTTACAATAATCATAATCGACCTGATGGGAGAGGATTCCCCCTGACTTTAAGATGGAGACATCGGGGCAGAAGACATAACAATTCTCACATTCATTACAGGTCCCGCAACCGAAACACCGCCCGGCCTCCTCGAGGACAGCGTCCTCGGTAAGGGTGGAGGTGACCTCATTGAAGTCCCTGATTCTCTCCTTCACCCTCCTTTTCGATTCTTCCTGTCTTTTCGCAAGTTCGAAGTAGTCCATATTCAATTCTTCAAAAGGTACGATATGAGGATTCCTGGGCCTCTCCCCCGGATGGAGATATCTAAAGATGGAGAGGGATGGGCCCTCTCCTACCAGATGTTGAACAATCGCCTCTTCCGTATCCTTCCCCTCCAGGAAGGCATCGATCGCCATTGCAGCTTTCTTGCCCGAACCAATGGCATGGGCTACAGTTCGCTGGGTGGAGGTGAGATCTCCTCCGGCAAAGACCCCTTTGATGCCGGTGCTTGCGTCTCTCCGGGTGAGAACGATCCCCTCTTTCTTCTCCAACCCCTCCGGAAGAAAGGAGGCTTCGATCTCCTCTCCTGCCGCAACGATCACATGATCCACATCGATGCGGAGATTGGAATTGGGGATGGGAACCGGCTTTCTCCGGCCACTCTCATCCTGCTCCCCCAGCTCCATGCGGAGGCACTCCAATCGTTTAAGACCATCTTTCTGTTGAAGGCGGATGGGATTGACCAGATATCTGATCTTTACCCCCTCTTCGAGAGCCTCCGTAATCTCTTCTGCAAAGGCCGGCATCTCCTCCCTTGAACGACGATAGAGAATCGTTGCTTTTTTACCGAGCCGGATCACTGACCGGGCCACATCGATCGCCGTATTTCCCCCGCCGATGATGGCAATCTTGTCGCCCAGCTTCATTCTTTTGCCCAGGTTCATCCTCTTCAGCAGATCAAGACCACCCAGGATACCCTTCTCTTTTTCTCCTGGAATCTGAAGACCTCTGCTCCGGTGAGCCCCTGTGCTGATGAAGATGGCCCGATAGTTCTTCAAGTCCTCTAACCTTACATCCTCCCCCAGAGCAACCCCTGTTTGGATTTTTACTCCCAGGGCTTCAATCCCTGAGAGTTCTCTGTCCAGGACCTCCCTGGGCAACCGGTAGGAGGGAATGCCCATCCTGAGCATGCCGCCTGCAAGGGGTAAGGATTCGAAGACCGTCACATCGTGATGGAGCCTTGCAAGATGATAGGCGCAGCTCATCCCGGCTGGCCCGGAGCCGATAATGGCAACCTTCTCCTTCCTTTTCTCTCCGGACTTTCCGGTGTTCTTGCTCAGGCGGGAACCAAAGCCCGCTACAAACCTCTCCAGAGCATGAATCGCAATGGGTTCATCGAAGGATCCCCGGTTACATTTTGACTCGCAGGGATGAAAACAGACTCTGCCGCAGACTCCTGGAAAGGGGTTCTCCTCCTTGATGATATTCCAGGCTCCCTCAAAATCTCCCTTTGCAATTTTTTGGATGAATGCAACGATATCATTTCCTGCCGGACAGGCCGCACTGCACGGAGGGGTCTTATCTTCATAAAAAGGGCGCTGCGTTCTCCATGCCCCCGTTTTGTTCCATTCCATATCCCCCAGCGAAACAGAGATCATGGGCATCTCAGAAACACTCTTGAATTGGAATTGTTTGGACATCCTCTCCTCTTGTCCCTGATTGATCTGACAGATGTCAATGCCAAATGACAAAGTTCAAATGTCAAATCAAATCCAAAGCTCAAATATCAAAATTCCTATTTTTGAAATTTGACATTCATTTGGTATTTGGATTTTGACATTTGACATTCCTCAGAATTTCACTTCCTCATACGCTTCTCTTGCTGCCTTGGCATTCTCATTCTTCTTTCCGGGAGTCTCTTCACGGATCGACAGGGCAATGGAATCAATTCCCACCAGCCCACTCGCCTTTGAGAAGGCTCCTAAGATGGCTGTATTGACAATCGGGTTTGTTCGGGAACCCAAACCATTTCGGATTGCAATGGAGGTTGCATCGACGGTGGCGATTCTAAAATCCTTCAGATCATTAAATGTTTCAGGAGAATGACCTGAATTGATCAGAATCCATCCGTTGGGTTTCAGGCCGGAGGTGACATCCACGGCTCTGATCAGGGTGGGATCTAAAACGATGATGTGATCGGGTTTATAGATGTTCACCCTTAATAGGATGGGCTCCTTATCCAACCGCAAGAAGGCCATCACAGGCGCCCCGCGCCTCTCCACTCCAAAGGCAGGAAAAGATTGGACATAGAGCCCTTCATGAAAAAAGGCAACGGCCAACACCTTGGAAGCCACCACCGCTCCCTGTCCCCCCCTTCCATGAAACCGGATCTCAATCATCTTCTTCTCCCGTTTCTTCAATTATTTTATAATATATCTGACCTAAACGGACAAGAAAAAAATGGTTTTAAAAAAGGTCGCACACGGTTTGGCGAAAAACTTGATTTTCATCCTATTATGTGATAGTTTTTCAATCCATTCTCAACTGCTCAGTACGGAAAATAGGAAGAGATGAAGACAGTTATCATCGGGGCTGGAGCGATGGGAAGTCTTTTTGGAGGTCACCTCACTCTATCGGGAGAGGAGGTCTGGCTGGTGGATGTCTGGAAAGAACATATCGATGCCATTCGCTCAAAAGGTCTTGCCATCGAGGAGAAAGGAGAGACACGGAACATTTCTGTCAATGCCGCCACGGATGCCCGGTCCATAGGAAAAGCAGACCTCGTCCTCTATTTTGTTAAAACCTATCACACGGAAAAGGCCGTCAAGGACTCTTTGGTCCTCGAAAAAGAGGATACCCTTTTTCTCACCCTCCAGAACGGTCTTGGGAACGAAGAGATCATTTGTAAGCAGGTGGATCGGAAAAAGGTGATTCTGGGGGTTACGGGGCAGGGAGCAACCTTATTGGGACCCGGAAGTATTCGCCATGCCGGATGGGGCAAAACCTCTGTGGGCGAACTGGACGGGAAGATCACGGATCGACTAAACCGGGTAGCTCAAATGTTTCGTAAGGTTGAGATTGAAACAGATGTCTCCTTCCGTATCCATGACCTTGTCTGGGAGAAACTCTTGGTCAATGTTGGTATCAATGCCCTGGCCGCCCTTCTTGAATTTAAGAACGGCCAACTTTTAGATCATCCCGAAACATTAAGATTGATGGAAGCCCTTGTCAATGAAGCCATCGAAATAGCCAAAAAAAAAGGAATTCGTATCGAGGGAAACCCAATGGATAGGGTGAAAGCGGTGGTCGAAGCGACCCGGGAAAACCGCTGCTCCATGGGGCAGGACCTTGACTACAAACGAAAAACCGAGATCGATGCCATCAACGGCGCAGTGGTGAAAGAAGCAAAACGTTTAGGCATCTCCGTGCCCTATAACCTGATGATCACGGATTTGATCAAAGTCATAGAAAAAGGGTTCCATCAAGGCTAAAGCCTTGAGTTACGTTCAATACCCCGATATCGTAACTCAGCCCTTTAGGGGTGATCATTAACGAGCCACCAACACCATTCACCACCACGAAGAAGGAGAAGGAAGATGGACCGTAAAAAAATAACTCCTGTCGATATCCAGGCGATGAAGAAAGAAGGGAAAAAGATCACGATGCTCACGGCCTATGACTATCCCATGGCCCTGCTCGAAGACCGGGCGGGGATTGAAATCATCCTGGTCGGGGATTCCCTGGGAATGACGGTCCTGGGTTATGAGAATACGATTCCTGTCACCATGGAAGAGATGATCCACCATGCGAAGGCGGTGGCCCGGGGGGCCAAGTATGCCCTCATCCTTGGCGATATGCCTTTCATGTCATATAACACCTCGGAGCGGGATGCGATCCTCAACGCCGGTCGGTTTATGAAAGAGGCAAAGGCCGATGCTGTGAAGTTAGAGGGCGGGGCAAGCGTCAGGGATATTGTCAGGGCCATTGTGAAAGCAGGCATTCCGGTGATGGGTCATATCGGCTTGACTCCCCAAACGATTTCCATGCTCGGAGGATTCAAGGTCCAGGGAAAGGATGCCCAGGCCGCTCAAAAAATAATCGATGACGCCCTTTTACTGGAAGACGCCGGTGCGTTTTGCGTCCTTCTCGAGGCCGTTCCCGCCCCGATTGCGAAGAGGGTAACCGAGCGGCTGACCGTTCCAACGATCGGAATCGGCGCCGGGGTCCATTGCGACGGACAAGTTTTGGTCGTCCACGACATGCTCGGCCTCTTCGATCGCTTCACGCCCAGGTTTGCCAAACGGTATGTCAACCTGAGCGAAGTGATTCTCAATGCCTTCGAAACCTACAGGGAGGAAGTGTTTAAGGAAAAGTTTCCGGCAGACCAGCACAGTTTCCACATCGACCAAAAAGAATTGGAGAAGCTAAAATAAATATGGGTATAACTTCAACCTCTGGACCTTCCTCCCGGGGTTGTCCAATGATTTTCTAAGCCCCCTTTTCCTTTTGATCCTCTTTTCGACTTGAAATTGTAAGCGAATTGGGATAATTTAATCCTCAAAGGAGGTGATCGTATGCCGATCTCTGCTTATGTTTTTATTGAATGCACCGCAGGGACTGCCAGGGATGTGGCCAGAGAGGCCACCAAGATCCAGGGAGTGAAGCGGGCGAATGCAACAACGGGTCCCTATGACGTGATCGCTCTGGTGGAGGCACCGGATATCAATATCCTTGGCGATTTCATCGTCACCAAAATCCAGGGGCTTTCGGGCGTTTTAAGGACCCAGACGAATGTGATTGTCGATTAACCCCCGGTCTAAACCAACGAAGGAGAACAGCCTATGGGAAGTGTTGTCAAAAAGAGACGAAAGAAGATGCGTAAGCATAAACACAAAAAGCAATTAGACCGGGATCGTCACAAGAAGAAGAAATAACCCTTTTTCATGCGCCGGAAAGCCATCCATCTCCTTCTCTTCATCCTGACGGTGGCCTCCACCTGGATGACCGGAGGACCGGGTTACTCCATTGCCATTATCCTCATCCTCCTGGGACATGAAATGGGTCACTACTTCATGTCCCGGAGGCATGGGATAAAAGCCACGTTGCCCTTCTTTCTGCCTTTCCCTCTGTCGCCTTTTGGAACGCTGGGGGCTGTTATCCGGATGGAAGGCCACCTCTCCTCAAGGAAAGCACTCTTCGACACGGGAGTGGCAGGCCCACTGGTCAGCCTCATCTTGAGCATTCCCGCCATCGCTATTGGCTTAAAGCTTTCCGAAGTCATCCCAACCTCCCATCTGAGAGAAGGGACCATCCACCTTGCGGACCCTTTTCTATTTGCATTTATTCAGAAACTGGTGATGGGAAAGGTTCCGGAAGGCTTTGATGTTTTGCTCCATCCGATCGGATATGCCGGATGGGTCGGTCTCTTCGTCACCGCCCTCAATCTGATTCCGGTGGGACAATTGGACGGGGGCCACATCGCCTATGCCCTCTTCGGAAAAAGGAGCCGCGCCATCTTCCTCATCGCCATTGCAGTCATGGGCTTTATCACGATCTTCTACAATCCCGGATGGATTCTCCTGCTCATCCTCATGATCCTCTTTGGTTTCCGCCACCCCATGCCGCTCGATGATCAAACCCCTATCGATGGAAAGCGAAAAGTGATCGGGGGCTTCATGTTCCTGGTCTTCTTCCTCTCCTTTACTCCTTCCCCCTTCCCCCAATTTGCCGACGAGATCAAAAAGGCTCTCGGCTGGTTTTAATCCTTGACTTTGGTGAATGAATTTTGATACATTTCCATCATATTACACTTCCATCAGAACCCATTACCTAAAAAGAAATCATTTCATAAAGGAGGAGAAGGATGCTACTCCGCCGGCGTTCCGAAAAGGTCGAACTCCTTAAAAAGGTACCCATGTTTAGTAATCTTAGCAACCGCCATCTGAACGAGATTGCCAAGTATGCAGATCAGTTGTCGGTCAAAGCTGGCAAGGTCCTGGCCGAGCAGGGGGATATGGGATGGGAATTCGTTTTCATCTTAGAGGGTAAAACCCGAGTCGAGAAAGGCGGTAAGGTGATAAACCGTCTGGCTTCAGGCGACTTTTTTGGCGAGGTCTCCCTCATTGACAGGGGCCCCCGAACCGCAACGGTCATTGCTGAAACTGATATGACCCTGTTGATCGTAAACAGCAAATCTTTTGACCATTTGCTTGATACGGTTCCGGGCCTCCAGAGAAAGATCCTGATCTCCCTCTGCCAGTATTTTCGAAAAGCTGAGACAGGGTCAGTAATTCAGTAATGGACACCGTTACCACAGTATTCTAAATGAGAAAGAGCCTCAAAATGTGCCTATCTGCCACTTAATAGAACCTCTTGTTCTGTTAGGTGGATCATCTCGATAAACCTATATCATTCACAACTGAGGACGGATTCATATTTTCTTCAGCGTTCTCTTCTTCCAACCTAAGAACCTTTAGAGGGTGAATTTCATGAACAGCCAAGAGGTTAAACGTAAGCTTGCTGCCATTTTCAGTGCAGATGTTAAAGGTTACAGCCGCCTCATGGAGGAGAATGAAATTGAGACCATCCGGACTCTAACCACTTATAGAGAAATCATGGCCAACTTCATCAGACAGCACAAAGGGCGCGTCGTAGATTCCCCTGGAGATAATCTTTTAGCTGAATTTGTTAGTGTCGTAGAGGCTGTGCAATGTGCAGTGGAAATCCAAAAGGAACTCAAACTAAAGAATGCTGAGCTACCTGAAAAGAGCAGGATGGAATTTCGAATCGGGATCAATCTTGGAGATGTTGTTGAGGAAGGGGAGCGGATCTACGGTGACGGAGTCAATGTCACCGCTCGGGTTCAGAGCCTGGCCAATGGCGGAGGGATCTGCATCTCAGGAACAGCTTATGATCAAGTTGAGGGTAAACTTGGGTTAAGCTATGAGAATCTTGGCGAACAAACGGTTAAGAATATTGCAAAGCCGGTGAGGGTTTATCGAGTATTGATAGGGCGTGGAACTTTTTCTCCAGCGGAGGTGATAGACCAGCATATTCAATTCTGCACTACCGTTGATGGAGTCCGCATCGCTTACTCCGTGGTAGGCCAAGGACCATTTTTGGTTTTTCCTCCGGCATGGGTCAGTCATTTACAGTTACAATGGGAACATCCATTTACACGTGAATACTTAGAGAAAGGAACTCGTAATCAAACCTTTGTACTTTACGATAGACACGGCTGTGGCCTTTCTGAACGGAACAGAACAGAATTTACATTAGAGTCGGAGGTTCGGTCATTGGAGGCTGTTATTGACCATCTTAAGCTCAAACGTTTCGCATTGTGTGGATTTTCTTGTGGTGGTCCTGTTGCCATCGCTTATGCAATTAAGTATCCAAGACGTGTTTCACATTTAATCTTATTCGATTCTTATGCTAATGGTGAGGCAATAACTACAAAGGAATTCAAGGAGTCTTTTACATCCCTGATTCGTTCTGCCTGGGGAGTTGGTTCTAAGGCCTTGGCTGATATGTTCTTACCCGGCGCTGATGTTTCTACCCTCAAATGGGTTATCCGTTTACAGCGTGAGGCAGCTACTGCAGAAATGGCTGCAAAATTGTTAGATCTTACATATGACCTTGATGTGACAGACCTTCTCCCCAGATTACATGTTCCTACATTGGTGATTCATCGTAAGGGTTGCAAGGCTATGCCATTCCATCTTGGGAGGGAGATGGCATCTTTGATTCCAAACTCTCGCTTCGTTCCATTAGAAGGAAGTATTCATATGCCTTTCTTTGGTGATGCGGATGCTGTGCTACGCATCACGGGTGAGTTTTTGGGTATGCCTGCTCATGGAACAGATGCTAATCGATGAGGAACGTATCAAGGATGACTATCTTTTCAGTGCTGGAAACCTATAGAGCAAGGCGTTTCGGATGAAGACCCTTCCGCCAGCCGAATAAAATTAGGGGCACCCAATTTATTTAGTATCATGCAATTGAAGGGGGAAAAGAGTGAAATGCCCAAAATGTCAGACTGAAAATCCCGAAAACTTGAAGTTTTGTGGGGAGTGTGGTGCCAAATTAGAAAAGATCTGTCCCCATTGCAATTCTTCAAACCCTCCTCAATTCAAATTCTGTGGTGAGTGTGGCCACGACTTAACCCTTCCTTCAAAACCGCTCACCAGAGAACTTTCCTTTGATGAGAAGATAGCCAAGATTCAAAAATACCTTCCCGGGGGTCTAACCGAAAAAATCTTATCTCAACGCGACCGAATTGAAGGTGAACGCAAACAGGTCACGGTGATGTTCTGTGACATGGAGGGGTATACGGGACTTACCGAAAAGCTCGGTCCTGAGGAAGCTTACTCCATGATGGATCAGGTTTACGAAATCCTCATCCACAAGGTCCATGATTATGAAGGGACTGTCAACGAATTAACCGGTGATGGGATTGTGGCTCTTTTTGGGGCGCCGATTGCTCTGGAGGACGCTCCACAGCGTGCAATTCGATCTGCATTAACCATCCATCGGGAGATGAGCAAGTTCAGCGATCAGCTCAAAATCGAAAGCAGAATAACGCCAATTAAGATGCGTATTGGTATTCACACAGGTCCTGTGGTGGTGGGTAGCTTGGGTAATGATCTTCGGGTTGAGTTCAAGGCGGTTGGAGATACGGTGAATCTATCATCCCGAATGGAAGGCTTGGCAGAACCAGGAACAACCTATGTGACCGAAGATACCTTCAAACTCACGGAGGGGTTTTTTAGGTTTGAGGCTTTGGGGAAAAAAAATGTTAAGGGCAAGGAAGAACCCATAAAGGTTTTTCAGGTGATCGCTCCCAGCACGAGAAGGACAAGATTTGATGTCAGTGCTGAGCGCGGGCTGACTCCCTTTGTTGGAAGGGAACGTGAGCTTGAGCTTCTGCTCGATGGATTTACGAGAGCCAAATCAGGAAAGGGCCAGGCGTTTTCTATTGTATCTGAGGCCGGTTGTGGTAAATCGAGGCTTTTGTATGAATTCAGGAAGGCAATAGTCAACGAAAATGTAACCTTTTTGGAAGGGAAATGCCTCTCCTACAGCAGGGGGGTAGCTTATCACCCGGTGATAGACATCCTGAAGTCAAACTTCGATATTCATGAAGGAGAAGGGGACCAGGAAATCAAAGAAAAAGTCACAAGAGGGTTGAGATTAATAGGAGTCGATGAAGCCTCGACTCTCCCATATCTCCTTGAGCTTCTCTCAGTCAAGGATAGTGGGATCGAACAGATTTCCATGAGCCCTGAATCAAAGAAAGATAGGATTATTGAATCAATAAAACGGATCATTCTTAGAGGGTCTGAGATACGGCCTCTGGTGATGGCATTTGAAGACCTGCACTGGCTGGATAAGAGTTCAGAGGACGTATTAAGAAACAATTTGGAGAGCATCCCGGGAGCAAGGGTGTTATTAATATTTACCTACCGGCCTGAGTTTTTACACACCTGGGGCGCAAAGTCTTATCACAATCAATTAACGTTGCATCGGCTCTCGAATAGGGAGAGCCTTGAGATGGCAACCCATATTTTAGGGACAAAAGAGATTGAAAAATCACTTGAGGAATTGATCCTGGAGAAGACAGAAGGAGTCCCTTTTTTCATTGAAGAGTTTATACAGTCCCTGAGAGAATTAAGAATCATAGAGAGAGAAGATAACAAATTTCGTTTATCAAAAGATATCCATGAGCTGACCATTCCTTTAACACTCCAGGATGTGATTATGGCAAGAGTA
The DNA here is from genome assembly GCA_020059605.1 of Deltaproteobacteria bacterium. Lineage (GTDB taxonomy): Bacteria > Desulfobacterota > BSN033 > BSN033 > UBA1163 > RBG-16-49-23. The sequence continues at coordinate 86,642 of JAGVBT010000044.1, read as the reverse complement.
GATTCCTTACCTGAGAGGGCAAAAGAGGTGCTCCAAAGCGGGTCTGTCATTGAGAGAGAGTTTAGTTATCCATTGATAAACCGCATTATGGGCCTCCCAGAAAAAGACCTGCTCTCTTACCTTTCTATCCTTAAAGACTCAGAACTTCTTTATGAAAGAGGCATATACCCTCAATCGAATTATGTCTTCAAACACGCTTTAACTCGTGAGGTGGTTTATAATTCCATCTTGGCCAAAAGGAAGAAGAAACTTCATGAGGAGATTGGGAACAATATCGAGGAACTTTACAAGGATAATTTAAGTGAATGTTATGAAGTATTATCCGGACACTACCTCTTGAGTGAGAATTATTCAAAATGCGCTGAGTATTCGAGGTTGGCAAGCAGGAGGGCCGAGAAGACAGCTTCGTTTAATGATGCGATTGCTTATGCAAAGACGAGAATAGCATCTCTTGAGCGATTAACCCAGGCAGCGAATATTGAAAAACAGATTGTCGATGCCAGGACGGTTCTTGGACTTTATATCGCTCAAATGAACCATTTTGTTGAGGCCAAAGAAGCCATAGATCCAATTATTGATTTGGCCATCAAACGTGATTATAAAAGGAGACTTTCTCACATATACATGATTCTCGGAACATACTATTGGTCTGGAGAAGAAAATTATCCAGAGGCATTTAAAGCATTTGAGGAAGCCCTAAAAATATCGGAAGAGATAAAAGATATTGTTAGTTTAGTTTTAGCAAGTAGCTGGTTTGGATATGCTTTAGGGGCGAACTGCGAATTTGAAAGAGCAATTAAATTTTCACAAAGAGCTATTGATATTAATGTGGCAGCAAAAAATTTTTGGGGCATTGCGGTAACGATGAGTAATTTGGCCTATTTTTCTCATTGGTACCATGGGAGAATAGATCTGCAATTCAAGACTTCGAATGAAGGCCTCCAGATTGCTGAAGAGAGCGGTGATATTTATTCAAAGGCAATAGCATATTCAAGTCACGGAACTTCCTGCTATGGGAAAGGATTGCTTGAAGAAGCTGAAAAATACCTGCTGAAGGGGTTCGAATTTTGTGAAAAGATTAATATTTCTGGCTGGGATGCGGGAAACCAATATCACCTGGGAGATACCTATTTTGAAATGGGAAATTTCCAGGGCTCTAAAGAACGTTTCGAAAAAGGGATTTCGGCTTTCGAGCGCAATCGTTTATGGCCTTCCTGGGTGGGGTGGGGAAGAGTTGCTATAGCAAGATCGAAAGTGATGAATAAAGAAAAGGGTGTGGATTTGGAATCTTTGTATGTGCATTCACGAAACAATAAAGTAAAGGCAGCCGAAGGTGGGATGCAAAGACTTATCGGAGAGATTCTGCTTAACATTGATGACCAGCACTTATCTGAAGCAGAGTATTGGATTCAGAAGGCCATTGAAGCCGATCAGAGAAATCGAACGATGTTCCACCTGGGAAATGATTATGCTCTTTATGCAGAGTTGTTTAAACGAAAAGGGGATAGATTAAAAGCCCAGGAGAATCTCGGCAAGGCCATAGAGATTCTCAAAGAATGCGGCGCCGACGGCTGGGTCGAGAAGTACGAGAAAGTATTGGCTCAGCCTTTGTGAAATTAGCGGAATAGTAGAAATTGGGGATGGGTTTACATTAGAGGATTAATGGGATTCAGGAGCATATACTTAAGCTCCGACTCTGGTTTTCTCCTGCTCAACTTTTTCGTGCAGCCACATGGACATAAGCTGGGTGAAAGGGAGTCCTTTATTACGGGCAATCCGCTTTAATAATGCAAGGTCGAAGGGATCTAAGCGCACTGAAACGGGTTGCCGAGGAGGCCGGTAGGCGACAAATAAATCTGCTTTTTCGATCAGCCTGGATACCTCTTTGGGCTTCTCTTGAGAAATAGAAGAATCCCATGTTTTAGCCTCGCTTTTTAGCTTCTTTTTGATTTTGAGAGGAATTTTCTTCATTTTTTGATTCTCCTTAAATAGGCTTTCTGTGTGGAGGGTGACATGGGGAATGCGGTAACACACCTCCAAAGCCTAAATTCAGGGTATGGGGCAATAATGGCTTCGATATACATTCCCGATGCATCAGTCCCCCATAACCGATAACGATACTCGGCAACTCGACCCTTTTGTTTTTTAGTTTTAAGAGCGAGAGTAGGAAATGGCCCTTCACCATAATAGACTTCTTCAACCTGTTCCGGCCGAAGACCATGTTCGGCAATATGGTCAATATTGTCCTCATCCCAATCGGGCTCAAGAGAGGGGTCTGGCTTAATCACCCTATCAAAATAGCGTAATTTTTTGATTACGTCAAGAGTAGAAATTAAAGAAGGGTTCCAATCTACATGAGAATCTCGGCAAAGCCATAGAAATCTTGAAAGAATGCGGCGCCGACGGCTGGGTCGAAAAATATGAAAAAGAAATGTTAGCCCTTTTGTAAGAAATTAGGGAGGGTTCACATTTTTCTTTCGCATGATTCATGATGCCCACAATTGCGTAGGGCGATCATGCCCGGTTGAGGACCGTATTCAAAGGTGAGTCTTAAACTTTTCGAAGCATATGCGATGAAGACATCATTTCCTCCCTCGGCATACTTTCCTTTGACGTTTTTCCCCTTATGAACATTGAGGGATGGATGTCGAGGATTTGCACTGAGAAACCTGACCGCTTTATCAATCGCTTTTTGTTCACCCGGTTTCAAATGGGAATAGCTTTCCAAGAAGATGATTTCGAAGTGGAGTTCAAAGAGAAATGGTTTCGCTGGCATAGAAAGTCATTTCTTCTTTTTTCTGAGCGCCTTTGAAGGGGTTGGAGCAACGATTCCGGGTCGCGTATCTGCATTAATTTTCTTCTCTCTTTCAACCCAATCCGGGGAGAGAACCTCTTCAGGCAGGTCTGACATATCGGGGTATCTTCGGACTGTCCGGACTGGATAGAGGATGATCTGATCACCCTTAACGGCATATTCGAACAAAGATTCCCTTCGAAAAGGAGGAGGGAGAACGACTCGTCCCCTCGAATCTGTTTTCAAGATTTTAGTTTCAGCCATGTCGATTTCTCCAATTTGTTTTGTTTACAATGATAATCCCATTTGTAACAATTGTCAAATATGGGATTAAAGACAGGTGCCAATTAACATGAGAATCTCGGCAAAGCCATAGTAAAATCGGGGACGGGTTCAAATTTAAAATAATTCGGAATAAATTACAGGAATTATACACAGCGACATTTATCGTAGCAAAAGGCGTCATTCCCGAGAAAGCGGAAATCCCGGAAAACACTGGATTCCCCCGTATCGAGTACGGGGCAGGCTAACTCAACCCCGGAATGACAAGCCGATAAGACTCAGTTCATAATGAAAAGAAGGAGGAAACCATGAAATTATTCATCACATTATTAATTATCGTCGGCGCATTGGTATTATTCATCATCATTCTCCCACAATTGACATCTAAAGAAACCTGTACCTATGAGGAAGCTGTCCAAAAATTTGCCAAGGGGAAATTTGTCACCGTAGATGGCAAAAAGGTCCACTATGTGGAAGCCGGGAATGGCCCGCCCATCATACTGATTCATGGCTTTCTCTATCATACGGTCATGTGGAAGAAAAATATTGATGCCCTGGCCGAAAAATTTAAGGTCTACGCAATCGACCTCTGGGGATGGGGGTATAGCGAAAGATTGGGGGAAAAGGAATACAGCTTCGAACGATATGGAAAACAGATCGTGGGATTCATGGATGCCCTGAATATCAAAAAAGCCACTCTTGTGGGACAATCCATGGGTGGAGGGATTTCAGTTTATGTGGCTGCCCATCATCCCGGAAGGGTTGATCGGCTTATTTTAGTTGACCCAACCGTTATCCCTCAGCCGATGACGACAATTGGCAAGATTTATCAGTTCCCTTTTATTGGTGAATTTATGAATGCCATTCCCGGAGATGCTTTGATGAAGAACAATATTAAAACGATATGGTTCTACGATAAAAACAAGGTAACCGAGGAGTATTGTAAAGAAGTCTTGCAGCCGCTTTGTATCAAAGGATCTTCCGCTGGTTTTATGTTTATCCTACGTAATGTCTTAAAAGAGCCGTATGTTGAAAAAGAAGCCAACCTTTTGTCCAAAATGAGCATACCGACCTTAATCATTCACGGTAGGGAGGATAAAGCCGTTCCCTTAGATCGGTCACAAAAATTAAATGGTCTTTGGAATGGATCAAAATTGGTGATCTTTGATAAGGCCGGACACAGCCCGCACGAAGAGTATCCGGAGAAGTTCAACAAGCTGGCCATAGATTTTTTATCTTAGATAAATCGGGGGAGGGTTCAAATTTTCTCTTTTATTACTCAGAGCATATATTTGTTTGCAATCCCCCCTTTAGAAAAGAGGGTAAGGGGTGGTGCTGTTCAGTTAGGCTGTCCCCGTTCACCCTGAGCTTGTCGAAGGGTGTGTCGCTAAGCCGTTCATGCTTCGACAAGCTCAGCACGAACGGCTTAAGTGAAGAGCATTGGGGTAAGGGGGGAATTTGCTTGACGGAAATAAATAATTGATTTATATTGTAGCTACGAATATAGCTACAAGGAGAAAACCATGAGATTTGCAAATGTCAGGGAACTTAAGAACAAAACTTCGGAAATTTTGAAAGTGGCTGAAAAGGAGGAGGTCGTTGTAACCTCCAGGGGAAAACCGACGGCTATTATCAAAGGCATTTCAGAGGACGATTTTGAAGACTACTTACTTGAAAACAATCCCAGGTTTCAGGCCGCCCTGGAGAAAGCGAGAGAGGAATATCTGGAGCTTGGCGGTATAGAAATCGATGAATATCTGAAAAAGAGAAAGTCAAAGCATGGATAGGTTCAAGATCGAACTCTCACCGGCAGCCTCAAGGGACCTGGATGATTTGGGAATGGGGATCGTTACAAAAGTAGTTTCGGATTTAAAGATCCTTAAAGAAAACCCTTTCCCAAGGGGAAAATTGATCAAGAAGATTAAAGGTAAAAAGACTACTTTTTACAGACTGAGAATTGATAAGTTTCGGGCCTTCTTCGAAATTCAGTCTATGAAAATCGTCATCCTCAGGGTTATCAGCAAAAAAGAGGCAGATCGATATATAAAGAGGCTTTAGTGCGCTTACTAGTCCTTCTGTTTGCTTCTCCCTTCTGCATTCTGCTTTCCGCAATCCGCATTCCGAAATTCATTTTTTGTGACACCACTTCAGGAATTCTTTAAGCGATAAGGCATTAAGGACATCCTGAGTTTCGAGCCAGCCTCTTCTGGCCACCGCGATTCCAAGGCTCATCACCCACATCTGATCCAGATGGTGGGAATCGGTCCCGATGGCCACTCGAATTCCCATCTCCTTTGCCTTCCGGCAGTGGAGGTCATCCAGATCGAGGCGCTCGAAATAGGCATTGATCTCCAGCGCCTTTCCGTATTTCCTGGCTGCCTTCATCACCTCGTCCATCTCAACCTGATAGGGGTCCCTGGCTCCTAAAAGCCTGCCGGTAGGGTGTCCGAGAACGTGGACATAAGGATTCTCTAAAGCCTTTAGGATTCGTTTGGTCATCCTCTCCTTATCCTGCTTGAAACCGCTGTGGATAGAGGCAACAACAATATCGAGTTTTTCCAGAACCTTGTCCGAAATATCTAACCTTCCGTCGCTCAGGATGTCGACTTCGGTTCCTTTTAAAATCTGAAATCCTTTCATCTTCTCATTGAGACGGTCGATCTCCTCCATCTGCTTTATCAGCCTTGTCTCATCGAGTCCGTGGGCAATTTTTAACGATTTGGAGTGATCGCAGATCGCTATATACTGATAGCCCTTCTTTTGAGCTGCCCTGGCGACCTCTTCAATCGAAGAAGATCCGTCGCTCCAGTTGGAATGGACATGAAAGTCCCCCTTGATTTCAGACTCCTCAATCAGTTTGGGAAGGTTCTGATTCTGTGCCGCCTCGATCTCTCCCCGATCTTCCCGAAGTTCAGGTTCGATCCAAACCATTCCAAGAGCTTTATAAACATCCTTCTCTTCTTTGCCACCGATCTTCTTCTCACCTTTGAAAACACCGTACTCATTGATCTTAATCCCTCTTGCCCTGGCAATTCCTCTGAGATGGATGTTATGAGCTTTTGATCCTGTGAAATACTGAAGGGCCGCTCCATAGGAACCCTCTTCCACCACCCGGAGGTCAATCTGAATTCCTCCCTCAACAATGATAGAAGCCTTTGTTTCTCCGGAGGTTAAGACCTCTTTGACTTCAGGGAGATGGGTGAAGGCATGAACGATCTTCTCATGGTCGGGGCCAGTGGCTAAGATGTCGATGTCTCCGATGTTTTCCCTCATCCTCCGGAGGGAACCTGCCCATTCGATCTTCTCTGAACCTGTCCTCTCTCTCATGGACTCAACAATCCGTTTTGCCACGGGAAAGGCCATTCCCAGGTTCATCCTTCCTTTACTCTGTTTGAGGAGCTGGATGCCCCGCTTGATGTTTTCAACCTTCTTCTCACCCATCCCGGGAAGATCGATGAGGGAACCATTCTTCACGGCCTTTTCAAGTTGGGATAAGTTTTTAATCCCCTTCTCTTTATGAATGAGGGAAAGCGTTTTCGGTCCCATTCCCGGTATACCCATCAAGGCGATCAATTCATCCCCGACCCCTTTTCTCACCTCTTCAAATTTGGAGACCTTTCCGGTCTTTAGGTACTCTTCAATCTTTTGGGCGATTCCCTCGCCAATTCCTGAAATCTTTTTCAGTTCCCCTCTCTCCGAAACCCCTTCGATATCCTGCGTGAGATCGCCCAGAACCCGCGAGGCCTTTCGATAGGCGTTGGTCTTGAAAGGATTCTCGTTTTTGAATTCAAGGATATCCGCCATCTTATCGAAGAGGTCAGCGAGTTCTTTATTTTTCACCTTACTTACCTTTTGAAGATTCGCCCCTCACCCCGACCCTCTCCCCGCAGGGGAGGTTGTGTCGCAAGTCCCTCTCGGTTCGACAGAGCCTCTCCTCTCCGAGCCAGAGGCTCTCTGAGCCGGAGGCTGAGCAAACCGTTCACCCTTCGAGAACCTCAGGGCGAACGGTTAATTGTGACACCACCCCAACGGGGCGAGAAGAGGGAGAAGGGGTTCCGTGTCTCAGATAATCCCTGAGGCAGATCCCAAAATTTTCCGCCACATCTTTTTTGCTGTTGACGATGAAGATACGGTGCTGGATATGGAAGAGTTCTCCGATCAGCCTCTCCACAGCATAAAGCTTTTTCGACTCCTCTCCATATCTTCGGCTCAGTGCCTCCTCAAACATCACCACCAGTTTATCCTTCATCCTCAATTGAGTATCATTGAAGAGGATGGCCACATCGGGCAAGAGGTCTTCCAGCCTTGAGAAGAAGGTGGAGATCTCAGCCTGTTCAACCCCTTTGGGAGGGGAGGACTTCACCTCCGCATAGACCAGTCTCTGATTCCAGGAGCCCATTACATCGTAATCTCCGCCGGAGCGGGTCTTCTTCACGCTCACTCCATAAAGGGCAGGGGAAGCGAACTCCCTTTTAAACATCTCGGCAATGAACCACTCTAAGGTCGGCCCGAAACTGTAAAGGGGCCTGACGCCGGTCCGGTAACTCGCCCTTCCGCTCTTTATGATCACTCCCATATCACAGAGAATCTGACAATACCGCCGGACGACTTCTGAAGAGCAGTAGTGGGTCAAATCCCGGATGCGAAACCCATCCTGGTTCTTGATCATATCCCGGAGCACGAGCCGGAAGGAGTACCTCTTCATCATCTCATAGAATCGGGTTTGACAGGATCCGGATAGGTCGGAAGGGAAGAAGAGCCGATCGCCGGGATTTTTTCTGAAGACCCGAATCCCTCTCATCCTAAGCAACCCCTCCACGGGAGACGGCCCTTCTATCGAGATCCCCCTGATGGATTCAATCTCTTTGGTAAGGGATCGGACTCTCTTTTTAAGGCATTGAATCTCTCGAAAGGCTTCCTGCAATTTCACCTAAAAACCCCGATAGAGATGGAAGCGTTTTGCAATCTGGATCGCCTCCGCATACTCCTTCTGGGCAATTCTCCGACTGATCTCTGGATGATCGAAAGCCCGGTATTCAGGCCGGTACTGAGCCATGATGTTAACATAGGAGTCAGCGGAGACCTCCTCGGCGATGAACTTCAGGAGCGCTTCAGAGGAAGCGACCCCATTTGGCATCACCAGGTGCCGGATGAGAAGTCCCCTTTCAGCAATTCCTGCGGAATTCATTCTCAGGTCTCCTACCTGGCGGTGCATTTCCTTGAGAATCTTTTTAAGGACCTCCGGGTAGTCCGGAGCATTGGAATACCTCCGGGCATGCTTCTCATCCATATACTTCGCATCAGGCATATAGATGTCCACAATCCCGTCAAGGAGCTGAATCACCTCCATCGATTCATAACCGGAGCAATTGTAGACAATGGGGAGATGAAGTCCCATCTCAATCGCCTCGGGAAGAGAGGCTATGATCTGAGGGGTATAATGGGTGGGAGTGACGAAGTTGATGTTATGGCAGCCCATCTCCTGAAGCCTCTTCATGGCCCGGGCCATATCAGAGGGGGTGACACGCTCGCCACTTCCCTCGTGGCTGATATCATAATTCTGGCAGAAGAGGCATCGGAGGCTGCAGTGGGTGAGAAAGATCGTCCCTGACCCGTGGTATCCGACCAGGGGGGGTTCTTCGCCAAAATGGGGAAATGCGCTTGAGATCATCAGCTCCTTGGGCGCCTTGCAATAGCCAACCTCCCCGCTCAACCGGTTGATCCGGCACTCCCTCGGGCAGAGCCGGCACTCCTTGAGAATATCCATGAGGAGTCCGATTCTCTTACCGAGCTCCCCTTTTTGGTAAAAGCCGATATAAGAAGGGACAAAAGCCATTTTAAAGTCACCTGCGGATCATCTAAATGGTTTTTGGGTTGGATAAGGATAAGGAGAGGCCAGCTTTCATTTTTAATTCAATCCTACCTTATCACAAAGGCGCGGGGAATGCTATTGGGAGCATAGCAAATCAAAGGGTCTGGTAGGCGTTGATGACCTTATGATAGTAGTTGGAGGGAATTCTCTGCTTCCTGTCGATAAGGCTTCTGACATAGGTGGGTCCATAATTGTATGCTACCAGGGCAACCCTGACATCATTAAAGTCAAGGATGAGCCGGGAAAGGTAATGAATTCCCATCTTTATGTTCAGTAAGGGGTTGAAAAGAGTGGGATCTCCGTTCCACTCAATGCCCAGTTCCTGGGCAAGCGACTCCGCTACGTAGGGCATAAGTTGCATCAGCCCCTTAGCGCCCTTTTCGGAGACAGATCCGTTTCGAAAGGAACTCTCAATGGCAATGAGCGCCAGAATAAACTTGGGATCATGGTTATACCGGACCGACTCCTCGTAGATCGCTTCTGCCAGCTCGATTCTGGTCACATGGTCGATATCGATCGAGTATCTCTCCAGTATCCCCGTAATCTCCCGGATAGCCAGCTCCCCTTTCGTGGTCTGGATTGTGAAGTTGGGGAGGTGTATGGTGAGAGAGGAGATGAGGATGACCAGGATGATTTTCGGGAGAAGACTGCGGAAGCCAAATCCACTTCTTTTTAGTTTTAAGGAATGGGGAGGATGCCCCGTCCGTATCAGCGGCTCCTTTAATTCCATGTTGCGACCTCCTTGTAACAAGTTTTCACAAGGTTAACATGAAAAACCCCCCTTTGTCAAGTCGAACAATCAAATTCTTTCACAAGCTATTGTGATAGCCTATCCGGTTCTCTCTTCCTTAAGAAGATGAACTGAAAGGGAGGAAAGGGAGGTTAATATACCCAGCCAGAACATCCCGACTCTGAAGTTGAAATGGTCAGCGGTCAATCCGAGAAGAAAGGGAGTAACTCCCATTCCAAACCCAACACCGACCGACATGATCACCCCGAGTACCATCGACCGGCTGGAAAGGGGGGTTAACTTTGAAATCGTGGCCAGGGCTACCGGAAAGAATCCCAGGGAGAAGACGGACTGGAGGATGAGGGAGATAAAAATGAGGCTCAGGTGGGACGATAGGGAGAGTCCAATCGTGCTCAATCCGGTCAGAAGAAGGCTCAGGAAAAGGATAGTCCGGTACCCATAGCGATCGACCAGAAAGCCGATAAGGATGGGCACAGCCATTCCGCCCGCCCTGGAGATCCCCAGTAGATTATTAGCTAAATTGAAGTCAATCCCCCTCTCTTTGATGAGATAAAGAGGAAGGATGGAATAAACCCCCATGCTGGACCCTGAGGATAATATCCAGAAAAGGATCATGATCCAGATCGTCCTCTTTCCAAAGAGGCTAAGATACCCCTCTCCCTTTTGGAGTGGCTCTTTTTCAGGCTCCACCGATACTTTCCAGAAAAAGAGGGGGAAGATCAGGGAAGCGATTCCTAAAAGGAGGAGAGGGGTTTTATAGGAAAAGAACTGCAACCCAAAAGCCATCAGAATGGGAATGGAGAAGATTGAAAAACTTGCAGCGGAGTCATGAAAGCCGATGGCCTTCCCCCAATTTCTAAACTCATAGGTGTTGGTGATGATGGGGAGAATGCCGGGGATGTAAGTTCCTGTGGCCATGCCAAGAAGAAAGAAGAGAAGGTGGAAAGAAACATAACTCTCCGCAAACTGAAATCCGAAGAAGACGAGGCTCACACCCCAAAAACCAATGACCACGGTTCTCTTGTAACCCCAGACAGGGATCAGACGGCCGGTGGCCAGGAGGGCAAGGCTATATCCGACCGAAAGAGAGATGAAGAGCCCCCCGGCCTTTCCATGGGAAAGTAGAAGACTGTCTTCAATGAGGGGGAGAATGGGTGAGAAGATCGTCCGGGTCGAAAAGTTAAGATACCAGAGACACCAGAAGATGAAAAGGGGGGGGATAGGGCAGAGTGCCTGGGACCTCAATATCATCGATCTTTTCCTCGCTATTTCACCCTTTTTAAGCCCGGTCGTTTGGGGGCCCGTTTTTCCATCCCCTTCCTTGTCTTCAATACGTTGTCATTGAAGAGGTTGTTCTTGAGACTGACGGCATTGATGATGGAATAGATGATCATTGCCCTCTCCCAATCCCTTGTTCCGTCAAACTGTTCTATCCTCAGCCGGTACTTTTCCCTCAGGCTGGAGAGGGAAGCTTCGTCAAAAGCAAGGATCTGTTCAGCCAGCTTCTCAAGAGCCTTTTCCATAAAAATTCCCTCTTTCATTTATCAGGGTGCAAACTTGGTAACTTGATGGGGGGCCTCAAAGGTTTCGTGTAAGACCCTCATGGCATCCTCGATCTGATTGGCCTCGATCACACAGGAGCAACTGGAGATCGAGGTGCTGATCGCCATGACATTGATCCCGGCCGTCCCCAGGGCACTGAACATCAGGCCGGAGATCATCGGCCTCTCCCTGAAGTGGGGGCCGAAAACGCTGACCGTGGCCACATTGGGGTGGTATGAGATTCCTTTTGCGTCGATCAGGGGCTTGACCCCTTCTAACACCTCGAGGGCCGCCTCCAGATTCTTCTGGTCGATACAGAAGGTCATATTTCCATTTCCGTCGATATCGATATTGTGGACGACAAATTCGATATTGATCGTATGGCCCCCCATTGCATGGAGGACCATCCCCGGGACATCGGGCCGGTCGGGCAACGAAAGGATGCTCACCGTCGACAGACCGGTAGCCGCCATGATGCCCCCCACTTTGATTTTAACTTCGTTCCCCATTACTCCCAGATCCGCCGGTCATCAATCTTTTTGGCCCGGTCCGGAATTCCTCCCTTGGCGGTAAAGATCACATCGGAGATCACCTTAAGGGTTTCACGGACCTCTTTCTCCAGCCTCCTCTTCAGGTCGATCTTATCCCCAATCTCCTCTTTCAATTCGATGTAAATCGCCATCTCATCTTTGTAATCTTTTCTCGTCACCACCACCTGGTAGTTGGCGATGACCGGAAACCTGGCCATGAGCTCATCCACCTGCCAAGGATGGATGAAGATTCCCCAGACCTTGGTCACCTGGTCCGTCCGCCCCATGATTTTTCCAAGGCGCATCGAGGTCCGGCCACAGGCGCAGGGTTCTTCGATCAGGTAGGAGAGGTCTCCTGTGGCAAAGCGAAGCATCGGGAAGACTTTGCTGAAATTGGTGGCTACGATCTCCCCGGTCGCCCCGATCTCGAGCTCCTTTCCGGTCTCCGTATCGACGATTTCCACGATCACATCCTCGGGAATGTGCATCCCCTTCATCTCAGGGCATTCAAATCCAAGGCAGCCCACATCCACCGTGCCATAGCCCTGCCGGACGAGGAGAGCGAGCTTGGACTCGAGCTTTTGACGGAGCGATTCCGGAAACATCTCCGCGCCGACAAAGGTGGCCTGCAGATGAAGATCCTTCTTCAGATCAAGATGCATTCCCTCCGCTGCCTCAATGATCGCCATGAGAAAACTGGGGGTCCCGATATAGGCTGTGGCCCGGAGCTGCCTCATCAGGTTGATCTGCATCGAGATATTTCCGGGACCCGCAGGGACGACCGTGGCCTTGAGCATCCGGAGCGATTCGTCCAGCATGAGGGCCAGGGGCGTGAGATGGTAGTTGAAGGTGTTGAGAGCGATATCGCCTCTTCTTATCCCGCAGGCAAAGAGGGCTTGCGCCCAGCGAAAATCTTCATAATCCCATTCCCCGGGTTCATAAACCGGTCCGGGTGAAACGTAGATTCTTCGAACGCCTTCCTCTGGAAGAACCTCGAACCCTCCAAAGGGAAGGGTGTCCTTCTGGGCGTTCACCAGATCGGGCTTTTTGGTGATGGGGAGTTTCTCCAGATCTTTCAAATCTCGTATTGCGTCGGGTTTTAACCCCACCCTTTCAAACCCCGAGCGGATCGCCTTTGAATGGCGATACCCATGCATCAGGATTTCAGAGAGCTTCTCCCCCTGATAGGCTTCCCTCTTCTCCTTTGACATCGTCTCCTGACCTTCATTGTAATAGCCATGTCTCCGATCGATCATCATGATCTCCTCAATGGACTGGAATGGTGGAATAATGGAATATTGGAATGATGGGTTTAATAGAAAAAACATCGATATAGTCCTTTATTTCCTGCAACCCATTATTCCATTTTTCCAACATTCCATCATTCCAATGGATGGTGTTGATTCGCTCATTATAGGAGGAAGATCGGGTCCACATCAATATCCAGATGGATGCCCCGGCCCTTCATCTGACCCTCCATCCTCTTGGCGAGCTCCTCGGCAAATTGATGAAGGAGCCGGGAGTTTACCCCTTTGGCTATCATCTGGATACGGAACTTGCCCTTCATCCTGACAAATGGGGCTGTACTGGGGCCCAAAAGCTCAATTCCCTTTTCAAACCCCCTTTTCAAGAGGGACTGTCCAATCCTTCCCATCTCCTCTGCCAGCGTCTTGGTTCCCTTCTCACTGTTTCCGGTCAGCCTGAAATTGATGAACCGGAAGAAAGGAGGATAACCCAGGGATCTCCGGAATCCGATCTCTTCGCGGTAGAATCCATCAAAGTCATGATCCTTTGCCCTTACGATGCTGTAATGGTCCGGGTTAAGGGTCTGGATCACCACCTCTCCGGCCGCTTCCCCTCTGCCCGCCCTCCCGGCCGCCTGCGTGAGGAGCTGGAAGGTTCTCTCGCCCGAGCGGAAGTCGGGGAAGTGGAGGGAGGCATCGGCAGAGATCACCCCGACAAAGGTCACATTGGGGAAGTCATGGCCTTTGACAATCATCTGCGTCCCGACCAGGATGTCAGTCTTCCCGGACTGGAGCCCCTTAAGAATCTGTTGATGAGATTGCCTCTTTGTAGTCGTGTCGCGATCCATCCGCCCTATCTCTTTTCCGGGAAATAAGTCTTTTATCTCATGTTCCAGGCGCTCCGTTCCAACTCCCATTCCCCGGAGACGGTGACCTTCGCATTTCGGGCAGTCCCCCGGCGCTTTGATTCGATAATCGCAATAGTGGCACTGAAGGGTGCGATCTCTCATATGGTAGGTGAGTGTGACGCTGCAGTTTGGACACTTGAAGGTGAAGCCGCATTCCGGGCAGAGGATAAAATTGGCAAACCCCCTCCGGTTAAGGAAGAGGAGGCTCTGCCTCTTCTCCTCGATATTCTTCCGGAGCGCCGCTTTCAACTTCTCTGAGAGAAGGCCTTGCTCCCCCCTCATGTCCACCACCTCCACTTTCGGAAGGGACTTTCCTTCGATCCTTTCGGGAAGAGCGAGCAGACGGAATTTTCCCTTCTCCGCGTTATAGAACGATTCCAAAGAAGGAGTGGCTGAACCGAGCAGAAGTGTCGCCTCGGCCTCTTTCACCCTGACGACGGCAATATCTCTGGCATGATATTTCAACTTTTCCTCTTGCTTATAGGCAGGATCATGCTCCTCGTCCACGATGATGATTCCCACATTCTTAAAGGGTGCAAAGATCGCGGAGCGCGTCCCCAGGGCAATCTTTGCCTCTCCCCTCCAGATCTTCCTCCACTGGTCGTAGCGCTCCCCCCTTCCGAGCCCGCTGTGGAGCAGAACAAGGTTCTCCTCGAAGCGGTCCTTGAAACGGGAAAGAAGCTGGGGTGTCAACGAGATCTCCGGGACAAGGATGATCGCCTCTCTTCCCTGGCGCAGAACAGCTTCGATTGCCCGAAGGTAAACTTCCGTCTTACCGCTTCCTGTGACCCCGTGGATGAGAAAGGGGGCGTATCGTTTCGAATCGATTCCCCTCAGGATCTCTCCGAGCACTTTTTCCTGATCCGAAGTGAGCTCGGGCTTTGGATAGGGATTGAGCTCGGATTGGACCGAGTGGTTGCGGCAGACCTCACGTGGTATGATTGAAATGAGTCTTTTTTCCTGGAGAGACCGCAAGCATTTGGAAGGAGATTTGAATCTCTTATTCAATTCGGAATAAGAGATTTCTTTTCTCTCCTCTATCCATTTCAGGATCCCGGACTCCTTTTTTGAGATCGGTGGAACAGATTCGCTCTCCTGATAACGGACAATTCTCTCGAGTTTGGGCTTGACTTCCTTGCCTTCCAGGCTTGCCTCCATATGGAGGAGTCCCTTTCTCTTCATGGAGAAGAGTTGAGATCTCGAGGGAAAGTTGGGAAACGTTTTTAGTATCCCCTTCAAGGAAATCTTCCCGCATCTTGCGATCTCCCTCAGGACCTTCTCCGCGGCCGGCCCTAAATTTCCCTGATGGAGAGAGTCGAATCCGGCGGCGGTCAGGCTTAAAATCAGTTCGCTTTTTAAATGGAGCCCCGGTGGAAGCCCGGTCTTGATGACCTCTCCCAGCGGATAGAGGTAATAGTCCGAAATCCAACGGTAGAAGCGGAGCATCTTCGGTTCGATCAGGGGCGCTTCATCAAGGAGGTCCTCCACCTCTCTCAGCTTCTCTTCAATTCCTTCCGGGGGCCGGTCTAAAAAATCGATGGCAAAGCCGGTCACCTTCCGCCCTTTAAAAGGAACGAGCACCCTCATTCCGACCTGGAAGGAACCTCTCATGTGCTCGGGAATCAGGTAGTGAAAAGTCCTTGAGACAGGAAGTCCGACCGCCACCTCGACAATCGTCTTCATCGACCCCAAATTATCTCCTTTAACTGGTTTTGTCAAATGTCCCCCAATAAAAAAGGGGACGTTGGTTCTAAAACAACTTACGGCTCACTTCAACACATGACCGGTAGCTCCTTTTCTTTCTCAAAACATTTCGGTTGACCTTGGCTTCACTCATTTGGATTTCGGAATAGGGGAATGATAAAGAAAAGTCTTGATTTATTCTTTTTCGAAAAGCAGAATCGACCTTTTGATCGAGCTGAAGGGGAGGTAGAACCGAACAGACCTTTGCAATCGATACCGTGCCTTCTCGATGAAAGAAAGACGTTCTATTTCTTCTCCTTTCATGGCCAAAAGGATTCCTCCTTTTTTCAACAATGGATAGCTGAGAAGAAGGAGGGCCTCAAGATCCGAGAATGCCCTTGCAGTAATTGCATCAAACCGCCCACCCAGGTCGGCAAGGACCTGCTGGTCCTGGACACGCCCATGGATTGCTTCAATCCCTTTTAACCCGAGTGTCCGAATGACATGTTTTTGGAAATCGATTTTTTTACGAACGGAATCGATCAGAATAACCTTCAGGGAGGGTTGAATCATTTTCAAAGGAATTCCGGGAAAACCTGCGCCTGAGCCGACATCCAGGAGAGAGGAGATTGCCGGAAGATGAGGAAAGAGCGACAGGGAATCGAGGAAATGCTTCAGGACGATTCCTTTTTCCGACCGGATGGCCGTGAGATTTATCTTCTCATTCCATTTGAGGAGCTGCCGGAGATAGTGGTCAAAGGCCTCAACGTGCTGTTCAACCAGAGCAATTCCAAATACTCTTGCCCCCTTGACGAGTAGTTCTCTATTTTCGGTCTCCATGCTTTAAACTGATACCATAGTTGGAGTCCGTTTAAAAGAGAAGAATCGATCCTCCTAACATTATTGAGGAAAAGAAGTTATTATACATGGCGTCATTCATTTCTGCCCATCCTGATAGCTGATAAATCCTTCATTTCGAACATTTTTCAAAGGTTATGCGAAATTTATTATGTCGCTATGTATAATTTTTCTATTGCCTTATTTTTAAAACTGCCATAGAGTGAATTTAAAGGTTTTCAAAAAATTAATTCCACACCCGCTTTGAACACTTGAAGGAGGTACCCTATGTTTCTCAGAATTGTTGCCATCGGCCTGATGATTCTTTTTATCTCTTTCCCCGCCTCGGCCCAGCTTGACCGGCTACTTAAAGGCATTGGCGTAGGCGGGCAGAAAGGGCTCAGCGATGCAAAGATCGGCGAGGGGTTGAAGGAAGCGCTAAAGGTAGGCACTGAAAACACGGTAACCTTGACGGGAAAGACGGATGGATATTTCCTAAACCAGGCGATTAAGATCCTGATGCCTGAGAAACTCAGGACCCTTGAGAAGGGACTGAGAACCGTGGGCTATGGCCCGCAAGTGGATGAGTTTGTTCTCAGCATGAACCGGGCGGCCGAGAAGGCCGCCCCCTTCGCCAAGGAGATTTTCTGGAATGCGATCGGCGAGATGACCTTCCAGGATGTGAGGAAAATCTTTTCAGGACATGAGACAGCGGCCACAGAGTATTTCAAGGGCAAGACCTCTGATCAACTTGTGACCGTTTTTAAACCAATCGTCGATAAAGCGATGAATGACGTCGGTGTCACCCGTCAATATAAGGACCTGGTAGGACGCTATGAGACTATCCCGTTTGTCAAGAAAGAGACTTTCGATATCGACCATTATGTTGTGACCAAGGCGCTTGACGGATTGTTTCGTGTGCTGGGCGAAGAGGAGCGAAAGATCCGGACCAATCCTGCCGCCCGCGTGACCGATCTTTTAAAAGAGGTTTTCGGAAGATAGTGGGGGGATATATGAAACGGTTGAAAAAGACGATCGTCTGGGTCATCATTTCTTTAGCGGTCTATACCCTCTTCGGTTTTTTGATCCTTCCCCCAATTCTCAAATCGATCTTGACCAAGAAACTTTCGGAAAACCTCCATCGCGAGGTGGCGATCACTCAAATCAAGGCAAACCCCTATACCCTTTCTTTAACCATCAGAGGATTTCAGGTGAAGGACCACGGACGTCCGGAACCTTTTTTATCCTTCGATGAGCTTTTCTTAAACCTCCAGAGCCTTTCCGCCCTGAGAATGGCGCTCATTCTTAAAGAGATCAGGTTAAAACAGCCTTACATCAGAATCCATCGCGATGAAGACGGGTCCTATAATTTTGATGACCTGCTCGAAAAAAAGGAGACCCACCCGCCGGAGAAGCCGACGGAAAAACCAAAACCTCTCCGGTTCTCCCTTAATAACATCATTATCGAAAGCGGAAGCATCGATTTTTGGGATGGTCCCAAACAGACCAAGCATACTGTAAAAGAGTTGAATATCGGGGTTCCTTTCTTATCCAATATTCCCTCTCATATTGACATCTTTGTTCAACCCACCTTTTTCGCCAAGATTAACGAAACCCCTTATCGGCTTGAAGGGAATACAAAACCTTTTCGCGACACCCTCGAGACAGTTTTTGACATCCATATTCAGAACCTGGATATCCCCCATTACCTGGCCTACCTTCCTGTTAA
Organism: Deltaproteobacteria bacterium; assembly: GCA_020059605.1. Classification (GTDB taxonomy): domain Bacteria; phylum Desulfobacterota; class BSN033; order BSN033; family UBA1163; genus RBG-16-49-23. Next base: position 68,470 of record JAGVBT010000044.1, on the reverse strand, counting down.
ATTAAATTTCAAGATCGTCTCCGCCTTTCTTGATGTCCAGACAAAGGTTTCGTTTATCCAGCCTAAAGAGGAACAGCCTACCTTGACTATGACAGGAAATGTCTCCTTGAAAAAAGTGGCACTGGACGATGGTAAGAAAAATCCTTTATTCAGGCTTCCTCTGCTTGAAATCGAAATTGCCCCGACAGAACCCCTCAAGATGGTCTTTCATCTGTCAAGGGTCTCCCTTCAGTCTCCCGAACTTAACGTAAGGCGAAATCCGGAAGGAGCTTTGAACATTGAATCGTTACTCCCTAAAAAGAAAGAAACCCAGCCTCCCCCCGCGGCCGAAAAAAAGGAAGATCAGGCCACCCTATCCCTTGATATTGATGAGGTGCAGTTGATTGGCGGAAAGGTCTCATTTTCGGATTTGTCAACAAAGAAACCTTTTAAGACGACCCTGGCCCCCATTGAATTAAGGGTTGCTCCTTTCAGCAACGGCAAAGGCAAAAAAACTAACTATTCCCTTTCCATTGCGTCTGAGGCCAAGGAAAATATCAAAGTGGAGGGCGAGCTTTCCGTAGAGCCTTTGTGGGCAGAGGGCAATTTGGAGATCAGGTCTATCCCTCTGATGAAATATTCACCCTATTATCAGGATCAAATTCTTTTTACCCTTGAGGAAGGTCGCTTGGACTTCTCAACCCGTTACAAATATGCCAGGGGAGAGAAAGAACCTGAAATTTCTTTGTCGGCAATGTCCGTCCTTTTGAATTCCTTAAGGCTTAAAAGGCCGGAGGAAAAAGAAGATTTCCTTAAAATACCTCTTCTTTCGGTCAAAGATACCCTCGTGGATGTGACCCAGACACAAGTGACGATCGGGACCTTCTCAACGGAAAAGGGGGTGCTGACCTTAACCCGCTTAAAAAACGGGGACCTCGATTTGATGAAGCTCTTCCCTCCTTCTCCCCCTGAGAAATCGTCTCCTGTGCAGAGCAAAGGGAAGGGAGAAGAAAAAAAATGGGTGGTGGCCCTGAGAAAAATCTCCGTTGATCAATATGCAGTCAACATGAGAGACCAAGCCCCCCAACAACCCACTGTCCTGATCGGAGAAAAGATTACCCTCAAGGGTGAAAATATATCCACTGCCCAAAATGCCCTTGGGAAATTATCCCTTTCATTCCTGCTGGACCAGACAAGCGTCCTTTCCACCCAAAACACGATTGGCCTTGACCCTTTGAGAATCGAAGGCTCCTTAGAGATCAAACGTATCGTCTTAAATAAATACGCCCCTTACTATCAGGATAGCATCCTCTTCAATATCGATGGGGGAGACCTCGACTTTTTTACCAACTATCAATACCGAAAAACAGGGAAAGACATTATCACCAAGCTCTCGGGTCTTTCGGCCTCATTCAAAGGCTTGAAATTAAAAAAAAGGGATGAAGAGGAAGCCTTCGCGGATATTCCCCTGCTGACGATCAACAACACCGGATTGGATCTGAATCAAAAAGAGGTTGCTGTCGGGGATGTTTCAACTCAAAAAGGGACACTCTCCGTCCGTCGCTTTAAAGATGGGAAAATCAACCTCCAGTCCCTTTTCCCAGAAAGTGAAAAAAAGGAAGAAAAAACAGCGGAAAAGCTCGCACCCGTACAGGAGAAAACGGAAAAAAAACCATGGCTGATCAAAGTGGGAAAGGTTTCAGTGGATGATTATACGATCAACGGTGAAGATCTAACCCCCGCCGAGCCGGTGGCGCTGGTGATGGATGAATTGCGGCTAAGAGCCGAACGTTTCTCAACAGCCAAAGGCCAAAAGGGAAATGCCGCCCTTTCCTTCCGGTTCAACCAAAAGGGCACGATTTCAACTGAGGGAGCGGTCGGAATCAACCCTCTCTCCGCAAATTTGAAAGTGAGCTTGAAAGAGATTGGCATCAAGCCCCTTCAGGCCTACTTTACGGACAGAGTGAAGGTGAACGTCACCGGTGGCGCCGTTTCGACCAACGGTAATCTTGCTCTGGAATTTTCAGATAAAAAAGAGCTTAAGTCCACCTACCGTGGGAAAGCCTCCCTGACCCATTTTGCTTCCATTGACAAACAGCATGCCACCGATTTCCTGAAAGTGGAATCCCTGGCATTGGATGATCTCCGTTTCGACTCCGATCCATTTTTATTGGACATCAAAGGAATTTCATTAAGCGATTTCTATGCCCAAGTGATCATCCACCCGGACGGCCTGCTCAATGTCCAGCAACTCATCGGGAAAGAAGAAAAAAAACAAGAAACACGTCCCTCCAAAGAAAGCGCCCCCCCTTCTTCGCCCGGGAAGAAAACAGCAGACCCCCCCAGTACGATCAAGATTGAAACAATCACCCTGCAGGGAGGGAGGGTTGACTTCTCAGACCGATCCATTCAACCCGATTATTCGGCAAAGCTGACCGAGATCGGGGGACGAATCTCCGGTCTTTCTTCCGAGGAAACCACTCTGGCGGATTTGGAGCTTCGTGCAAAACTCGATGATTATGCCCCTCTCGAAATTACCGGCAAGATCAATCCGTTGAAAGAAGACCTTTATGTGGATCTGAAAGCGAGATTTAAGGATATGGAACTCAGTCCGACGACCCCTTATGCGGGGAAATATGTCGGGTACACCGTCGAGAAGGGAAAGCTCTCATTCGACTTGAAATATTTGATCAAACAGAGAAAGCTCGAATCCCAGAATCAAATCTTCATTGACCAGTTCAACCTGGGAGAGAAGGTGGAAAGCCCTCATGCGACCAAGTTGCCTGTCAAACTTGCCATCTCCCTTTTGAAGGATCGAAAAGGAGAAATCAAACTGGACATCCCGGTCACCGGAAGCCTGGATGACCCGAAATTCAGCGTTTGGGGAATCATCCTGAAGATCCTCATCAATCTGATAGCGAAGGCCGCCACCTCGCCCTTTTCACTCCTCGGGGCGATCATCGGAGGAGGAGAAGAACTGAGTTTCGTGGAGTTTGAATACGGAAGCGCCACCCTCACCGAGCCGAGTGTTAAAAAACTTGAGACCATAGCAAAGGCTCTGCTCAATCGACCTCAACTCAAGATGGATATTGAGGGTTATGTGGATCCGGAGAAAGACAGGGAATGGTTGAAACAGTATTTATTCGACAGAAAATTGAAGGCCCAGAAACTGAAAGAGATGGTCAAGAAAGGACAGCCTCCTATTCCAGTGGATGAGGTGAAAATCGAAAAACAGGAATACGAAAAATATTTGAAGATGGCCTATAAGGAAGAGAAATTTCCAAAACCGAGAAATATTCTGGGAATAGCCAAAGACATCCCCGCCCCGGAAATGGAAAAGTTGATTCTGACGCATTTGGAGATCAGGGAGAGTGACCTGCGGGCCCTCGCTTCCCAGCGGGCCATGAAAGTCAAGGAGGCCATCGTAACATCCGGGCCGGTTGAACCCGAGAGAATATTCATCCTTGAACCAAAATCTCTTACACCGGCAAAGAAGGAAAAGCTGAAAGATAGCCGCGTTGATTTTAAACTCAAATAATGATAGAACCCCATTCAGACCATAGACAGAAAGGAGGGTCTCACATGTTAAAAGAATTTAGGGAATTTGCCATGCGCGGAAATGTAGTGGATATGGCGGTGGGAATTATCATCGGTGCTGCTTTTGGGACCATCGTCAACTCTCTTGTTGCCGATGTGATTATGCCGCCGATTGGTCTTCTTTTAGGGAACATCGACTTCTCAAACCTATTTATCGTTTTAAGGGAAGGGGCCAAGGCGCCTCCACCGTATGAATCCCTCACGGCTGCCAAGGCTGCGGGAGCAACCTCGATCAACTATGGTCTTTTCATCAATACGATCGTCACATTCTTGATCGTGGCCTTCGCGGTGTTCCTTTTGATTCGAAATATTAATAGATTTAAACGCCAAGAGGAGGCTCCGCCTCCTGTGCAAACGACCAAAGAATGCATTTATTGTTTTAGTCCCATTCCGATCAAGGCAACGCGTTGTCCTCAGTGCACTTCTGAATTGAAGGTGGGTTGAGAAACGCTGATGCACAATAATAAACGGATGCATTGTCGACCTCTACTTTCCCTGTTTCCCTTAAAGGATGAGGAATAAAAATTTCCACGTCTTGAGGGGAAAACATCGGACCTTTCGCTGACTCCGAATAGAAATGGAAAGCCACCATGCTTTCACAAATTGTCCATTTTATCAATATCGACCTCTGGGAAATCCGGTTAAAGGATTTGCATCCGATCAAGTTCTTTTTCGTTAAATATCTGCGCATTATTCTTTTGGCCATCCGAGGTTTTTGGGGAGATCGGTGTCAAAAGACGGCTTCGGTTTTGACCTATTATTCCCTCCTCAATGTTGTTCCAATTGTAGCCGTGGCGTTTGCCATTTCAAAAGGTTTCGGCCTTGAGAAAATGATCGAAAAACAGATCCTTCAGATGGCGGATAAGGCAAATTGGCAGGCGGAGATCACAAGCCAAATTCTGATGTTTTCCCACAAGCTGCTTGATCAGGCCAAGGGGGGAGTCATCGCAGGCGTTGGTGTTGTCTTGCTCTTCTGGACGGTGATCTCCATCCTGGGGAAAATAGAAGGCTCCCTCGATGAGATATGGGAAGTCAAGAAGCCAAGGACACTCGTAAGAAAATTTAGCGATTATATTGCGATCATTGTCTTTGCTCCCGTTCTCCTGAGCATCGCCAGCAGTGCAACCATCCTCGTGGCAAGCCAGTTGCAAATGATTGTCAAAAAAATTGCCCTGCTGGGTGTTTTTGGTCCAATGATCTTTTTCCTGTTGAACCTGCTGCCTTATGTTTCCATCTGGGTTCTGTTAACCATGCTCTACCTGGTCATGCCGAACACTCGAATTCCGCTCAGGGGGGCGATTGCAGGAGGGATCTTCGCCGGGACCCTGATGCAGATTGTTCAGTGGCTCTATATTAAATTTCAGATCGGAGCGGCGAGTTATGGGGCCATTTACGGAAGTTTTGCGGCCTTGCCCCTTTTCTTGGCAATGCTTCAACTCAGCTGGATGATTGTCCTTTTCGGAGCGGAGATTTCCCATGCCTACGAGCATTATGAAACATACGGATTTCAACCGGAATATTCCAACATCAGTCTCTCTTCAAAAAAGCGGTTTGTTCTTCAGATCTTTCACCTGCTGACCCGGACATTTTCTCAAGGAGAAAAACCTCTCAGTATCGCCGAGATCGCGGAACGATTGGAAATTCCGGTTCAACTTGTCCGGCGACTCCTCCACGAATTAACGGATGTCGGGCTTGTTGTTGAAACCGTCCGCGGACCCGACCATGAAGTCACCTTCCAACCCGGACGGACCATTGAACACATAACGATCAAAGAGGTTCTCGATGTCTACGAGTCCCGTGGAGTCCACCCTCCCTCTGTCCCTCCGTCGGATCAGACAGAGAATATTTTTACTCATTTAAAAAATATCTCCGACGCCGCCGAAAAAGCGCCAGGCAATGTTATGATCAAAGAGGTTTAACGAAAAAGAGGAATTAGTGCACTCCGTCTAACACTTCTTTACGCGCCCCGTTCACTCTGAGCCTGTCGAAGGATTAACGATTTCAGAGGGTTCTGTTCATGGTTCGACGGGCTCACCACAAACGGATTGTAAAGGGATTTATGACTCACGACACCCGCCTGACCGTTAAACATCCGGGGAAAATTCTGATCGGATGCTGGAAAATGATAAGGAAATAGGATATAACGTAGCCATTCCGTGGGGGTGGGGAAAACCACATTCAGGAGGAAAGAATTTTTTTGAAAAAGATTGCCATTAAAGGGACGGGATCCTGTTCCCCGGAGCGGGTTGTCCCGAATTCCTATTTTGAGACGATTATCGACACAAGCGATGAATGGATTACAACCCGAACGGGAATAAAAGAGCGCCGGATGATCGAGAAAGGTCAGGCCATGTCTGACCTCGCCACACTGGCTTCTGCATCCGCCCTTCAAATGGCAGGATTTTCCGCTGACGAACTGGATCTGATCGTGATCGGAACCTCGACGGCCGACATGCTCAGCCCCTCCTGTGGTTGTATGGTCCAACACCGTTTGGGCGCGAAGAAAGCCGTGGCCTTCGATGTGAATGCGGCCTGCCCCGGGTTCATCTATGGGCTGGCCGTCGCACAAAAGTTCATGCAGGACGGTTCCTATAGCAAGGCCTTGGTGGTAGGCGGGGAGATCGTTTCGAATCGACTCGATTATAAAGACCGCTCCACCTGTGTTCTTTTCGGTGACGGAGCGGGTGCAGTGGTTCTCGGACATTCGAATGGAAACGATGACGGAGAGATCCTTGCGATGGATATCGAGTCCGATGGAGATCTCTGGCACCTGATTCATGTACCCGGAGGAGGTTCGCGAATTCCTGCTTCTCATGAAATGATTGAGAAGGGCCTTCAGTATGTGAGGATGCAGGGCAACGAAGTCTTCAAACATGCGGTCCGCACCCTGGTCGGATCAGCTCGTAAGATCATGGCCGAACAGGGGATCACGAGCGATGAGATAGACTGGTTTATCCCTCACCAGGCAAACATCCGGATTATGGATGTTGTGGCGGAAAAATTGGGGATTCCTACTGAAAAGGTGATCGTCACCGTCCATAAGTATGGCAACACTTCGGCCGCCACCATACCGGTTGCCTTCGATGAGGCAGTCCGAAGCGGCCGAATCCGCAAGGGCGATCTCATCCTGGTCAATTCTTTCGGCGCCGGCTTAACCTGGGGAGCAACCCTGTTCAGGTATTGATCCCGGATCATCGTCTTTTTTTTTGACCTCAAGAATCCTTTCTGCTAAAATGCCTTCAATTCAAATTCGAATGGATCATTGGGTGAGGGTTAGGAAGCCGGTTTAGTTTAATGTCAAGAGGTTAGGGCTAAAGCTTTAAAGACCCATAACATAACCCTTTTTCGAAACCGGCATCTTTACCTTAGCCCTTGAACCAGAGGCTGTTATCTTATGGCCAAAACCAAAACCCAATTTGTCTGCCAGTCCTGCGGATATCCGGCTCCGAAGTGGCTGGGACGGTGCCCGGGGTGTCAGGCATGGAACACCTTCGTTGAAGAACGGGTGATGGAGGAGAAAGCCCCGGAACGGGATCTCCTTGGGTTTGAAGCCGGGGCGGTTCCAACAGCCATCACCGAGATTATCAGCGAGGAGAAAGGGAGGTTCCAGGTCGGCATAGGAGAATTCGACCGGGTCCTGGGAGGGGGGATCGTTTTCGGATCGGTGATCCTGGTCGGAGGCGATCCGGGCATCGGTAAATCGACCCTTCTTCTCCAGATGATGAGCCATCTAACCTCGACGGGGAAGAAGGTCCTTTATGTTTCCGGAGAGGAATCCCTCCAGCAGACCAAAATGAGGGCGGACCGGCTCGGGGTTTCTTCAAATCACCTCTTTGTCGTCTCGGAGACGTCCCTTGAAAAGATCCTGCAAGACATCCAGATGCTCAAACCTTCCGCGGTGGTCGTCGATTCGATCCAGACCATTTATGCTTCCGATCTCCCTTCGACGCCGGGATCGATCACTCAAGTGAGGGAGGCATCCAGCAGGTTGCTTTACCTGGCGAAGCATCTGTCCATCCCTATCTTTCTTGTCGGCCATGTCACCAAGGAAGGATTCATCGCAGGCCCGAAGGTGCTGGAACATATGGTGGATACCGTTCTCTATATCGAAGGGGAAGCCAATCACGCCTTCAGGATTTTGAGAGCGGTGAAAAACCGTTTCGGCTCCACCAATGAGATCGGGATTTTTGAAATGAAGGATTCTGGGCTGGTGGAGGTGGTCAGCCCCTCCGAATTCTTTCTTTCCGAACGGACCCGGGCGACCTCGGGTTCAGCGGTCATCGCGAGCATAGAGGGGTCAAGGCCCATCCTGGTGGAGCTTCAAGCGCTGGTCGTTCCCGGCCACTATGGTGTTCCGAGGAGGACGTCTCAGGGGGTTGATGCGAACCGCGTTTCACTCCTGGTGGCGGTGATGGAGAAGCGACTGGGTATCCCTCTGCTCAATCAGGATATTTTCCTCAACATTGCGGGCGGGATCAGAGTGGAAGAGCCGGGGGCGGATCTGGGCGTGATAGCCTCGATCACCTCCAGCGTGAAGAACCGGCCTGTTGAACCGGACCTCGTCATGTTCGGGGAGGTGGGGCTGGGAGGAGAGGTGAGGGGGATCAACCGGTCGGAGATCAGGGTGAAGGAAGCAGCAAGGCTGGGATTCCAGCGGTGCCTTTTGCCGAGAGCAAACCAGGAGAAACTGAGAGGGATTCAAGGGATCGAATTAATCGGCGTGAGGAGCGTTCAGGAAGCGATGGAAAAGCTTTTTTAAAGAATCATTGCAAAATTAGCATTGAAAATTTATCAATTTAAAATGCTAATTGTTAATTTTTCAATTTATAATAAGTTTTTAATAGGAGGCCTTATGAGGAGATTTTCCATCGGGTTGTTTTGGCTCCTCATTATCTTTCTTTCTATCCCATTTATCCAGGGGCAGGAAAAGCCCGCCAGCTCCGGAGAGATTTATGATTCTGCCGTGGGGCATTTCGATCAGGGAAGATATCAGAAAGCCATCGAAGCGTTTTCACAATTGATCCAGTCTTTTCCAACCAGTCGATTGGTCTCCTATGCCCACTACATGACGGGTCAATCTTTTTTAATGATGGAAAAATACGGGGAGGCTGCCCGGACATTCGAATACTATCTCAAAACCTATCCCGAGGGCGACCGTGTCAAGGAATCAGAGCGGGGATTGAAAATGGCCACGGAGAAATCCGGACCAGAGAATAGAATCGGCGGAACCGGGATGGAAACGGGCCCCACACCGGGGAAGCCCAAGAAGGCAGAAGAGAAAGCCCCTTCACCGGGACCTGCAACCCGGGACGCTTCGGAGCCTCAATATGCGAAGAGAAGGATCTGCGCCCAGATCTCGTATATCGATGGCAGGAGCCTCGTTGAGGTGGAAAAAAGGATCAAGGAGTTAAAAAATTCGGGCGTGGACACGCTGATCTTCAGGGTCTTTCAGAATCGAGGGGACCCCATCTATAAATTTGTGAGGGCACGTCATCAGGAAGGGGTTTATTTTGAGACCGAACAGGCTCCCGTCGTCGATGATATTTTGGGAAAGATCGCCGAGATTGCCCGGCGGAACGGACTGGATCTTTTTGCCTGGATGACGACGCGTCACGCCACCTACGGCATCGAAAAGCAGACGGACCACCGGTCCAGGAACTATCATTTCGAAACGAAGAAGATGGAGATCGGAAGAGGGTTGAACCTGTTTCATCCGGACGTTCTACAACGGCTCGAAGGGCTTTTTAGAGACCTCGGCCGTTATTCCATTGACGGCATCCTCTTTCAGGACGATCTGATTCTCCGCCACAATGAAGATTTCAGCGCTGACGCCAACAAGGCCTTCCTGAAAGAGTTCGGATACTCTCCCCATCCGGATATCTTCTATATCGACCCTTACCGATCCGAATCCGGAAAGTATTATGTCAAGGGATATACGGAACAGTTCTGGACGTGGGCCAACTGGAAGAACCGCCAGCTGATGGGGGTGGCCGAGAGACTGATGGCGGCGGCCAGGGAGTCCAACCCAAAGTTGCAGTTTGCGATCAACCTCTATTTCGAAGCCGTTCTCAACGATTCCAACGGGGTGGCCTGGTTTTCACAAACCTTGCCCGGGGCCATCAAGAAAGGATTTGACTACTATGCCATCATGGCCTATCATCGCCAGGCCATGAAAGGCAGGGAGATCGGATTAAAAGAGTCCATTGACCTGATGGCTGAAGCCGCAGGAAAAGCGGTCAAGGCCGCAGGCGACCCCTCCAGGGTATTGATGAAGGTCTGGATCCTCGATTGGAAGAGCAACGAGGCGGTGGGCTATGAACTCGCCCCACAGAAAGAGATTGGGGAGGTTTTGGAAAGGATCTTGGAACAAGGGGAGGTCAGTTTGGCCTTTGTTCCCTACCTCCATCAATTCCCCCTCCACCAGTTCAAAGGGAAGTGGAGTGGAACTAAGAAAAGTTCGGAGTAATTAGTCCGGAGTTCGGAGATTTGATTTTTCATTGTTCACTCCGAACCATTCCTTCGGTTTGAGCCAGACGTTACCGGTTGAGATCTGCCTCTCTTCCCACCTCCCCATGATGCTGATCTTTTCTTTGTCTTCCCGCATCAAAAATTGCCATAAAATTAAATTTTTGGTATAAAGAGGTCAACTTCCGGGGGGTAATTGGAACAGAAGCAAAAGAATTCAAGATTGAGTGAAAAACTAACTCCCCCGGAAAGCACTCTATTAGGATTGATTGATCCCATGGCCTTTAAAAATTGATAAGTTGTATTTGAACCAACGTCCCCTCACATGTAACAGATTGAGAAGCATTTGAATGCAGACCGGAGGGACTTATGACTGAAGCAGCAATCCTTGAAGTATTTTCCGATTATGTCTGACCCTGGTGTTATTTCAGTACCGTGCGTATTGATCAATTACGGAAGAATTACGAAATTGAGGTCCGCTGGAAGGCTTTTCCTCTTCATCCGGAAACACCTGAAGAAGGGCTCAGCCTTGAGGAACTCTTTGCCGGACGCTCCGTAGACATCAATAAACTCCTTATCCGGTTACGGAAGACAGCGGATGAAGTGGGCCTTCCTCTCGGCGAGCGGAAACGGACCTACAACAGCCGTCTTGCTCAGGAGTTGGCAAAATGGGCGGAATCGGAGCAGAAAGGCGATCCATTCCATGAGGCCATGTTTCACGCTTATTTTGTCGAGGGAAGAAATATCGGCAAGATAGATGAACTGGTGAGGCTTGCCAGTGGAATCGGCCTCCCAGAAAAGGGAGCAAGATCGGCCCTTGAATCGAGAACCTTCAAGGAGGCGGTCGATACCGATTGGTCCCGTTCTCGTGAACTCGGGATTACCGGGGTGCCCACATTTTTGATTGATCGGCGAGAAATTGTCGGGTTCCAGCCCTACGAAGCTTTCGAACAATTCCTAACAAAGTGTGGCCTGAAGAAACGAAAGCTCCCCTATTAGATTGCCGTGGCCCGAGGGGACGTCTTTGAATTTGTTCACTTTACTATCACAAATGAAAACGGAAGGTTTTTCTCTTTTGAGAGGGTGACCGGATTTAAGCCATGAAAGTCTTACTCCTTTCTGCTAACACGGAAAAGATCAATATGCCCACCCTGCCCCTGGGCCTGGCATGTGTGGCCGCTTCGACTCAAAAGGCTGGCCATGACGTGGCCGTCGTAGATTTGATGGCTGAAAAAGATGGACCGTCTATTCTCATGAAGACGATTGAAGGGCGGAAGTTACGGAGACATTCCCCGGAGACGATGGTCGAGTGGATCGCTCGTTGGCGTAAGGCCGGGGTTGATCGGTTCTACTTCGTCGACAATACCTTCAACCTCCCACCCTCTTATGCCGAAGAAATCTGTCGGAAACTCGTCAAAGAAGACCTTGACATTAAGTGGTGGGGCATCCTTTACCCCAGGCAGATCGATGAAAAGCTTGCGGAATGGATGGCCAGAGCCGGATGCGAGCAAGCAAGCATCGGGTTTGAAAGCGGGTCTGAACAAATCCTAACGGAGATGAACAAAAGATTTACCCTGGAAGAGGTGCGGCAAATTTCAGATGTCTTATCCGGCCAGGGGATCAAGCGATTTGGATTTTTATTGCTGGGAGGCCCGGGTGAAACAAGGGAGTCAGTTGAAGAAAGCCTTATCTTTTCAGACCAGGACATTAATGAAAACCTCACTCCGAACTCATTACTCCTAACAGGGGGTTAGTGGGCTTCGGCCCAATTGTTGCCTCTACTGATTGAAACTTTGAGAGGAACGAGCAGTTCCATCACCGCCTCCATCTCCGTCCGAATCATCGGGAGAGCATTTTCGATCTCTCCTTCGGGGACTTCAAAGACCAGTTCGTCGTGAACCTGCATGATCATCTTCGTTGAAAGATGAAGGTTTTCCAGCCGGGTCTGTATCCGGATCATCGCCACTTTGATCATATCTGCGGCTGTTCCCTGGAGGGGGGTGTTGATGGCCATCCTTTCGGAAGCCTGCCGGATGGTGGCCGTTGGAGAATTGATCTCGGGCAGGTAACGCCTCCGATTGAGAAGGGTTATGACAAAACCTTTCTTCCTGGCTTCCTCGAGGCTTGTCCGGATATAGGTTTGAACTCCGGTATATTTTTGAAAGTATTGGTCGATGTAGGCCTGTGCGATTTTGGGTTCTATTTTCAACTGCTGGGAGAGGCCATAGGCGCTCATTCCGTAGATGATGCCGAAGTTGATCACCTTGGCCTCCCTTCTCATGCCAGGGGTCACCTTTTCCATCGAAACCCCGAAGATCTCAGAGGCCGTCCGGCTATGAATGTCTTCATTCTTTTCAAAGGCCTCAACCAGCACTTCATCCCTGGAAAGGTGGGCGAGAATCCTCAACTCAATCTGAGAGTAATCCGCCGAGACGATCACGTATCCCTTCTCAGGGATAAAGGCCTGACGGATACGGTTTCCTTCCTCTGTGCGGATGGGGATATTCTGAAGATTCGGATCGCTGGAAGAGAGCCTTCCCGTCGCCGTGACCGTCTGATTGTAGGAAGTATGGACACGACCTGTTTCAGGATGAACCAATTTGGGCAAGGCATCGATGTAGGTCGATTTGAGTTTGGAGAGATTACGATATCCCAGGATCTCGAGGGGAAGATCATGATGAAGGGAAAGTTTTTCGAGAACTTCCACATCGGTCGAGACTCCTGTCTTGGTTTTTTTGATCACAGGCAGGTTGAATTTATCAAAGAGGATCTTTCCCAGCTGCCGGGAAGAGTTGATATTGAAGGCTTCCCCTGCGAGCCCGTAGATCCGGTCCATTTTCCCAAGGAGCTGTCCTTCAATCTCCTTAGAAAATCCCCTTAGAAAATCGATGTCGATCTTTACACCGTTCATCTCCATCTTAGCCAGGACAACGGCAAGAGGCATCTCCACCCTGCCGAAAAGTTCTTCAAACCCTCCTTCCTTCAACTTCGGGAGGAGGAGATGGGAGAGCTGGAGGGTTACATCTGCATCTTCACAACTGTAATCCCTCGCCCTGTCAAGATCGACTTGATCAAAGGTCATTTCCTTTCCGCCCACCACTTCCTTGTATTCGGTCACTTCCCGGTCCAGGTACTCGCGGGCAATCTCACCGAGGTTATGGTTGTGTTTTGTGGGGTTGAGAAGGTAGGAGGCAATCATCGTATCGCAGAGAATCCCTCGTACGTCGATACCGAGGCGTTTAAGGACGATCCAGTCATATTTGATGTTTTGCCCGGCCTTTTTCACCCCTTCCTCATCCAGAAGCGGCTTTAATTGTTCCAGTACCCAGTCGAGGGGGAGTTGCCCGGCATTCATGTGGCCGACGGGGATATAGAAGGCTTGATGGGGTGCATGGGAGAGGCTGATTCCAACGGGTTTGGCCCACATCGGATAGAGGGAGGTGGTCTCGATATCGATGGCAAAGCATTTCGATTCCTTCAGGTCTTGCAGCAATGAAAGGAACACATCCCGGTCCATGATCAGACGATAATCCCGGTCCGGCTTTCCTTCCGGAGATTCTTCAGAAAATTCCCTGAGAAGTTTATGGAACTCCAATTCTTTAAAGAGTCCCCTGAGGCCTCCCGGGTCCGGAGAAGAGAGGACGAAATCCTCTTTCCGGTAGACGATGGGGACATCGATCCGGATCGTCGCTAACCGCCGGCTCAGCCGCGCCAGATCCTTGTGACTTTTCAGCTTCTCTTTTAACTTCTCCTGGGGAACCTCGTCTAAACGGTTGAGGAGGTTCTCGATCGATCCGAATTTTTTAATCAATTCAATCGCCGTTTTCTCTCCAATTCCAGGGACGCCAGGAATATTGTCGATGGCATCTCCGGCCAGACCCATCACTTCCACCACCTGTTCGGGTGTCACACCAAAGCGCTCCTTCACCTCCTCCGGCCCCATCCATTTCTCTTTCATCGTATCATAAACCCGGATCCGCTCGCCCACCAGCTGAAGGATGTCCTTGTCTCCGGTGATGACCACCACATCGGCTTCCGACTCCAACCCTTTTGCTACGGTTCCGATGATATCATCTGCTTCGTATCCATCCATCTCCAACGTGGCAATGCGATAACCTTCGACGATTTTCTTGATATAAGGAATCTGGGGAATCAATCCCTCCGGCATGGTGGGCCGGTTCGCCTTATAAGCCTGATAGGCCTCGCTCCGGAAGGTGGGGGCCTTCGAATCGAAGACAACCGCAAGATACTCGGGCCGATGGTCTTTGAGCACCTTGAGCAGCATCTGGGTGAAGCCATAAATGGCATTGGTTGGAAAACCCTTTGAATTCGAGAGGTGTCGTATGGCGTAAAAGGCCCGGTAGATGTAAGAAGAACCATCGATAAGAAAGAGTCGGGGGTGGGAAGACATAAACGTTATCGTCTAATAGTCATATGGCCGCGTAGTCTTATGGTCGTCTGAAAGACGATGTGACGCCCTATACCTTTTATCTCTCAGTGAGTCGATGTGTAAACCCGGTTCCCGCCCGAGTGTTTGGCCATATACATGGCATCATCTGCCGATTTCACAAGACCCTCCAGATCGAAGTGCTCCCTGAACTCCGACAGTCCGATGCTGACCGTAATCTTTTCGAATCCGGCTTGCTCGATGGTTGAACGGATTCGTTCGGCAATATTGAGGGCCTGATCTCGCGCGGCGCCGATGAGAAGGGCGGCAAATTCGTCCCCCCCGTAGCGATAACCGGAATCGACATTGCTCCGGATGGAGTGTCTGACAATCTCGCCGACCTGCCGCAACACCCGGTCCCCCTCGAGATGCCCATAGAGATCATTATACCGTTTAAAATTGTCAAGATCGAACATGAGAAGGGAGAGAGACGTCTTCTGTCGCTTCAGCCGAACCAATTCGGAGTCGAGGGTCTTAAAAAAATGACGATGATTGTAAAGGCCGGTCAAGTCATCGGTGATCGAGAGCCTCCGAACCTCCTCCTCCAGTTTTTCTTTTTCCGTGAGGGTCAGATGCTGTTCCATCGTCTGGTTGACGATATGGATGAGATGTTCGTTCTCAAAGGGTTTCTTAATAAAGTCAGAAGCCCCTTCCTTGAGTGCCCGGATGGCGTTGTCCACCGTGGCATAGGCGGTGAGCATGATGACGCATTGAATGGGATTTTTCTTTTTTACCTGTCTCAAAGCTTCGTTTCCGTCGATTCCGGGAAGGTTGATATCCATCAGAATGACATCCGGCTTTTCTTCTTCGGTCTTCTTCACCCCTTCCTCTCCGGTGGAGACCGTCATGACCTCGTATCCTTCATAGCGAAGAAGCTTCTGAATGATCTCCCGGGTATCCAGAGCATCGTCAACGACCAAGACCTTTCCCTTTGTCTCTTTATGACCGGATTGATCTTCCATCTTCCTTCTCCAAAACGGCGGGGAGAGTAAAATAAAAAACGGACCCTTCTCCGGGACGGGAGTCCACCCAGATCTTTCCTCCATGTTCTTCGATCACCCTTTTGGCAATGGAAAGACCTAACCCCGTGCCACCGTATTTGCCCCCCTCGGCCTGGTAGAATTCTTCAAAGATCTTCTGGAGTTTATCCTCCGGAATACCCAAGCCGGTATCCCGAACCTCATGGAGGATTTCATCGTCCCTTTGACTGGCAAAAACCGAAACCTTCCCGCCCTCCGGTGTAAATTTAAAGGCGTTGGAAAGGAGATTGATAAAAATATCGTGAAGTCGGTTTCGATCGGCGTAGACGAAAAGATCTCCAGGAATATCGACCTGGATGGTGATGTTCTTCTCAACCGGTTTCACCTCGTGGATATATCCCCCGACCACTTCGGAGAGGAGAATGGGCTCAGGATCAAGAGGGAGGTGACCCGATTTGATCCGGGTGAGGTCAAGCATATGATCCATCGTCCCCTGGATGCGGTTGGTGTTTCTCTGGATGGTGAGGAGATGGGACTTCAAATCATCGGGCACCCTTCCTCCTTTTCCGGAGAGAATGAAGTCGATGTTGGCTTTGATGGCAGTGAGCGGGGTTTTCAATTCGTGAGAGGCCATTCCGATAAATTTCATCCGGGTTTCATCCGCCTCCTTTAACTCAAGATTGACTCTCTCCAGTTCCATTTTGGCAGACTGGAGGTTTTCGAGCATTTTGAGCGTTACCGTCCTGGCATGGTTGAGTTCGGCGATGTTTCCTTCCAGTTGCCGGGTCCGCTCCTCCACCCTGCTTTCGAGTTCATTTCTGGAGTCTTTCAACTGGAGGGTCATCTGATTGAAGGCCCTGGCGAGATCTCCGATCTCATCCCTGGAGCGAATTTGAACGGCCTGGGACAAATCGCCCTCTGCGATCTTCTCCGTAGCCGAGGCTAATTCTTCGATCGGTTTCAGGAGAATCCGGGTGAAGATGAGAGTGAGCAGAAATCCAATGCCGATGACTCCCAGGGTGACAAAGAGGATATCCATCTTCAATTGGGACATTCTCGCTTGAAACACGCTTTCCTCCAACTGGCCTTGAAGTTGGGAAGCTTCTCTCCCGATGAAGAACCATCCGAAGGCAGCCGAGGTGATGATGACCAGGCAGATCATGGCCATGAGGAACTTGAGGGTCAAACTGATCCGGAAACGGAAGAAAGATTTAAGACGGCTCATAGACGCAATAGGGTTCCTCCCCCATATAGTCTCCCGAGATTTCGTAAGCCCGCGCCCGGCAGCCTCCGCAGACCTTTCTGAACTCACATGGTCCGCATTTCCCATGGTAACCATCGAAATTCCGAAGATCCTGGAAAATGGAGGATTTTGCCCAGATTTCCTGAAAGGGTTTCTCCCTCACGTTTCCGCCGTCCAGGTCCAGATAACCGCAGGGTTGAACCTGTCCTACATGGGAAATAAAGCAGAAAGAGATGCCGCCAAGACATCCCCGAGTCACGGCATCCAGGCCATGGGTTTGAGGGGTGATTTTTTTCCCCTCTTTTTTCGCCCTCTGCCGGAGGATGCGGTAGTAATGGGGAGCACAGGTAGCCTTGAGCTGGAGGGTCACCCGATCGTTCTGTTCGTAAAACCAGTGGAGGGTCTTTTCATAATCGAGGGCCGATATCTCCTGATCCTGAAGTTCCTTTCCTCTCCCCGTTGGGACCAGCAAAAAGATGTGATGGGCGACGGCGCCGAGGTCAACGGCAAGGCCAAGGATCTTTTCGATCAGATGGAGGTTGGTCTTTGTGATCGTGGTATTGATTTGAAAGGGAAGTTCCTCTTTCCTGGCGACCTCGATACCCCTGAGCGATCCCTCAAAAGAGCCTTTCACCTTGCGGAAGGCGTCATGGGTCTCTGCATCAGGGCCGTCCAGGCTGATGCTGATCCTCTGGATCCCCGAGCCCTTCATCGCTTTTACGTTCTCTTGGGTGATCAGGGTGCCGTTGGTGGCCATCACCATCCGGAACCCTTTCCTCGTTCCATAACCGGCCAGATCAAAGATGTCAGCCCGAAGAAGGGGTTCTCCACCGGTGAGGATGATGACGGGTTTGCCGATGGTGGCCATCTCATCCATCACCCTGAAGCATTCCTCCGTGGTTAGCTCGCCCGGGTAGGGTCCCCTTTCCGAAGAGGCGCGGCAGTGGACGCAAGCCAGATTACAGCTCCGGATCAACTCCCAGGCGACCATCCGCAGTTGAAAGTTCGGAGTTCGGAGTTCGGAGTTCGGAGTTTTTAATTTTTGATTATTTCCTTTTAATTTAGAACTCATCGGTTTTCACTCATAACTTTTTTGCGGCTTCTTTGGCGAAGTAGGTGAGGATCAGATCCGCCCCCGCTCTTTTAATGGCGGTGAGGGATTCCATCATCACCTGATCTCCATCAACCCAGCCCAGCTTGGAGGCTGCCTTGATCATGGAGAATTCGCCGCTCACATTGTATGCAGCCACAGGAATGTTGAAGGCCTGTTTCACACGGTAAATGATGTCCAGGTAGGGAAGGGCGGGCTTGACCATGACCATATCCGCACCCTCCTCGATGTCGAGACGGACCTCCCTGAGGGCCTCGTCTCCATTGGCCGGGTCCATCTGATACGATTTCCGGTCACCGAATTGGGGTTTCGATTCAGCGGCAACCCGAAATGGGCCGTAAAAACCGGAGGCATATTTTGCGGCATAGGAGAGGATAGGCGTCTCTTCAAATTGATTTTCGTCAAGGACTTTCCGGATGGCCCCCACCCTCCCATCCATCATATCAGAAGGGGCGACGATGTCCGCACCGGCCTCGGCATGCGAGAGGGCCTGGCAAGCAAGCCGTTGAAGGGTTTCATCGTTCAGGATCCTTCCGTCCCTTACCACGCCGCAATGTCCATGGCTCGTATATTCGCAGAGGCAGACATCGGTGATGATAAGGATTCCATCCACTTTCTCTTTGATCTGTTTCACTGCCCTCTGGATGATCCCGTCCTCTGAGTAGGCTTCCGAACCCGCTTCATCCTTCTTTTCCGGGATACCGAAGAGGATGACGCCAAGAATCCCCAAGGCTTTAGCTTCCTTGACCTCTTTGATCAGGAGATCGATGGAGTACTGGAAATGGCCGGGCATCGAGGAGATGGGTTTTTTTACCCCTTTGCCAGGACGGACAAAGAGGGGAAGGATGAGGTCGTCCGGCCGGAGGTGAGTCTCCCTGATCATTCTACGGAAGAGATCATCCTTTCGTAACCTTCTGGGCCGGTATTGAGGAAAGTTCATATGCCCTCCTTCTCCCGTGAAGCCATCCCTAAAAAACCTGCAATTATCTTCCTTCTACAATATTTTAGGCTAAATGTAAACTCAATAAATTTGACATTAAGCCGAATATTATGGTAATTTATAAACAATTGATCTGCGTTCAGGTGGCGCCAAGCCAGAATAAGGGAACCCCGTGGAAATCGGGGACGGCCACGCCGCTGTAATCGGGGACGAAACCTGCCGGCAACCACTGTCCTGAGCCCTGAGTTTATCGAAGGGTCGAAGGATGGGAAGGGGCAGGGATTAGGATGATCCGTAAGCCAGAAAACCTGCCTGAACGCACTTCACAACAGGTCTTCGGTGGAAGGCTGTGAAGGGTGATGTTGATATGACCCCGGTCTTTCTCCCGAAGATCGGGTTTTTTATTGCATCCTACAGATGATGAGCAGAGATCGGAACCTGAAACACTTCTTATTCATCTCATTGGCGGGCCATGTCCTGGTCTTCTCCATTTTTTCCATCTTTTTCCCACTCACTAGGCTTTCCTCCGTTCCGGTCCATCCGATCAAGGTGTCCTTACTCCCCCTAACCGTGGGAAAAAAAGAGCCAGTGAGAAACTTAAACCGAAGGGTGGAAGTCCAGAGTTCGGTTGGGAACGGTATCCCGGTATCGGACCGGTCAGAACCGTGGGAACCTTTCCCTGCAGCCATGCCGAATAAAGAGAAAGAACCCTTGCAAACAGCCGAGAAACGGGAGGCGATCATCGAAGATCCGGCGCCTGTACGAACCGAAGAGGAGAGAAAACCAACCCAGGTCGAGAGGGTTGAAGTTGCAAAACCAAGCCAGAAACAAGAAAGGGATGAAGAACCTTTATCCGTTCCATTCCTTCCAAGTGAAACAAAGGTCGCTTCTGTCAGGGAGTCGCCCCGGTCCTTATCAGAAAACGACACACAATCCATTCCCCAAATCAGTTCTCCCCAACCACCCGGGGCGGCGGCAAAAAACCTTTCTTTCAACAAAAATGAAATCGTTTTTGCTCAACCCCGGTATGCCGAGAATCCCCAGCCCCTCTATCCCCGGGAGGCGAGGAAGAAGGGATACGAAGGAGAGGTCGTGTTGAGGGTGGAAGTGCTTTCAAGCGGCCGGGTGGGAGAGATCGAGATAAGGCGTTCCTCGGGCCATGACATCCTGGACCGTTCCGCCATCTCGGCAGTGAAACAGTGGAAGTTTATCCCCGCGAAGAAGGATGAATCCCCGGTCCTCGTCTGGGTGAACATCCCCGTTACCTTTCAGCTTCGGTGAGATCCCCATGTCTCCATGGATCAAGAGCATGAAGAAGACGTCATTGCAAGGGATGAAACCCCGGGGCAATACGCTCCAAAAGATCGGTTTGTTTGCGCCGGCAATGACCCTGCTTTCAGTACTCATTCTCACCTGCACGTCGGTTTCATATTCCCCAGCCATCACATTGAAGGATGAAGTGGGCAGGGAAGTTACCTTTCCTTATCCTCCGAGGCGGATTGTCTCCCTGGCTCCCAATATCACGGAAATCCTCTTCAGCCTGGGCCTTGATGAGGAGGTTGTGGGGGTGTCAATCCATTGCAACTATCCCGAGAAGGTGAAGAACCGGGTGAAGGTGGGAAGCTATATTCACATCGACTATGAGCGGGTTATCTCGCTGAAGCCCGACCTGGTGATTGCCACGGGATCCGGAAATACCCGGGAGATGGTGGAACGATTGGAGAGGTTGGGGTTTCCGACCTTTGTGATCTTTCCAAAGAGGTTTGATGACGTTCTCCGGAGCATTCGTCTCCTCGGCCAGGCCGTTGCACGGGAGAAGGAGGCTGTCTCGATGATTGAGGAGATGAAGAGGCGGAGGGAGAGGGTGGCCGATCAGATCCGGTCCATTTCTCGCCCGAAAGTCTTTCTCCAGATCGGAGAGGCGCCCATTGTGACGGTCGGAAAGGGGAGTTTTGCCGACGATCTTATCCGGCTCGCAGGCGGTGAAAATATTTCGGGAAAGGATCGAGAGATGTATCCCCGGCTGGGAATGGAGGAGATTCTGAAGAGATCGCCGGAGGTGATCCTCGTCAGTTCGATGAACCCGGGAGGAGATTACGAGAGGGTCTTGCGGGAATGGAAACGATGGAAGACGATTCCGGCTGTGAAGCATGGCAGGATTCACCTGATCGATTCGGACCTGATCGATCGTCCCGCTCCGAGAATCATCAATGGACTGGAGGAGATGGCAAGGTTGATTCACCCGGATCGATTTAAAAAACCAATGTAAAATTAGCACCCCTCACCCTTCCCCTCTCCCCAACGGGGAGAGGGAGGGGGTGAGGGGGCAATGAGATTTGAATGAAGATCCTTACTCTTAAAAAAGTCATCACCGTCTCTTTTCTTCTTGCCGCTCTCCTGGTGTTGGTCATTCTCTTCTCGGTGATGGTGGGGAGCGTCAAAGTTGAACCCAAACATTCGGTCTCTATCCTCGTCCAGTCGCTCCTGGGCCTGACGGAGACCGGGACCGAGATGGAAAGGACGATCATCCTCTCCCTCCGGTTTCCGAGGGCCCTGCTGGCGGGGTTGGTTGGAGCCGGGCTCTCTGTTTCGGGCGCTGTGTTTCAGGCCCTTCTGAGAAATCCCCTGGCCGATCCCTATATCCTCGGCGTCTCCAGCGGCTCGGCCGTGGGTGCGATCATCGCCATCCTTCTGGGGTTAAGCGCCCTCTCCTTTGGCCTCCCCCTGGCCTCGTTTGCGGGCGCGCTCATCACCATTGCCCTGGTCTTCTATTTCGGAAAACAGGAAGGAAAGATTCATCCCAATGTCCTGCTCCTCGCAGGGGTCATCACCGGGTCCTTTCTCTCGGCCATCATCATGTTCTTACTCTCGATCTCCCAGAAAGAGGAGCTCCACACGATCCTCTTCTGGCTGATGGGAAATTTCAGTTTTGCAAATCCCCGGGCCATCGGCATCGTCCTTCCTTATATCGGGGCAGGTTTTTTCCTGCTCTACTGGAGATCACGCCATCTGAACCTGATTCTTTCGGGCGAAGAAAACGCGCTGCAGTTGGGCGTGGATGTGGAGCGATTGAAGATCATCTCTTATCTCTCCGCTTCTCTGATGACGGCGGCCTCGGTCTCCCTGTGCGGCCTGATCGGCTTCGTGGGCCTGATCATTCCTCACTCGGTTCGACTCCTCTTCGGACCGGACCACCGACTTCTCCTGCCTGCTTCCGCCCTGATCGGCGCATCCTTTCTGATCGCCTCAGACACCCTTGCCAGGACACTCCTGGCGCCGGTCGAGCTTCCCGTGGGTGTGATCACCGCGGCCTTTGGCGGCCCCTTCTTCATCTACCTCCTGAGAAAGAGAAAGGTGGTGAAGACGCTGTGATCGATCTTCATTCCGTCTCTTTCCGCTATCGACAGGACTGGGTGCTCCGGGAGATCTCCTTCCAGATCCGGAAGGGGGAATTCATCGGCGTGATCGGTCCCAACGGATCCGGTAAAAGCACTCTTCTTAAAACGCTTTGCCGTCTCCTCACTCCTCAAAAAGGAGAAATCCTCCTGGACCTTGTTCCGTTAAAGGAGATGAGCCAGGGAGAGATTGCAAGGAAGATCGCCGTGGTTCCCCAGGAAGCCTATTCCCTATTTCCCTTTCGTGTGATAGAAATGGTTCTGATGGGGAGATCGCCTCACCTGGGTCGTCTTATGTTCGAAGGGGCCAGGGATCTTGAAATTGCCAAAAAGGCGATGGAGTGGACGGAGACCCTTCCGATCGGCGAGAGATTGATTGATGAACTTTCAGGGGGCGAGCGCAAGAGGGTCTTTATCGCAAGGGCGCTGGTCCAGGAACCGGAGGTGATTCTTCTGGACGAACCCACGGCAAACCTTGATATTCATCACCAGGTCGATTTTCTCGAACTCATCCTGAACCTCAACCGTGAAAAAGGACTGACGATCGCCATGGCGTCCCACGACCTGAACATCGCCTCCGAATATTGTGACCGGCTGATCCTTCTTCAGGGAGGAACGATTTTTAAGATCGGATCACCCCGCGAGGTCATCACCCGGGCAAATATCGAAAAGGTTTACGGTTGCAGGGTGTGGGTCGATGAAAATCCCATCTCGGGAATGCCAAGGATCACACTTCTGAAGAAAGGGGTCCGGTCCGTCTTGACAGAGGTCTGAATATCTGATAATCTGAAAATTAGAGGTGGTGCTCCATGCGCATCGAGACGACGAAAATCGGAAAACGCGGGGCCGTGGTCATTCCGGCGGGCCTCCGCCGCCAGTACGGGCTTGAAGAAGGATCCCTGGTGGTCGCAGAGGCACGGGAGGAAGGAGTCCTCCTGCGACCGGCGGTGACTCTGCCCATGGAAAGATATACCCCCGAAAGAAAGGCCGAATTCCTCTTAAATAATGCGGTCACTCGCGAGGACTATGCATTCGCCCTTAAAGAGGTTAAGAAACTGGGGATCGACCCTAAGACCATTCTTCACGAGAGACCAAGGCGCCGATGACCGTCGACCGGCTTTTTCTTGATGCGAACATCCTGTTCTCGGTAGCTTACGGAAGTTCCGGCTTGAACCGGTTATGGGAGCTCACCCGGCAGAAGCGCTGTATGCTCTTTGCTTCTCACTTTGTGGTCGAGGAGGCGAATCGCAACCTCTCTCGTCCCGAGCAAACAAAAAGGCTGGAGGATTATTTGTCCGAGGTTCATATTGTCCCTGAGGTGGATCTCACTCTTCCCTGTCCGATTGAATTGCCGGAAAAAGATCGGCCCGTGCTCATGGCTGCCATTTCGATTCAAGCCGATTATTTGCTGACCGGCGATGGAACCCATTCCGGAAGATATTTCGGACATACGGTCAATGGAGTAAAGATCTGCCGGCCCCGGGATTATCTCGGGCAGACTCCTCGAAAGAGAAGATGAACATTGCCAGAGACTGTGTCGCAACCAAAAGAAAAGGGGGAGAGCTCGTCGGCCTCCAAAGATTTAGAATGAGGTTTTTTGATATTTAGACACAGTTTCCCAAGAGGTTTACAAATGTGTCGTTTCATTGTAGGAGGCTTTAGGGAAAGGAGAGCATATGGCTGAAGCAGAACATACCCTGGCGGTTTTTATCGATTTTGAGAACCTTGCCCTCGGTTTTAGAGGCAAGAAGGATAAACGCTTCGATATTCAGAAAGTCCTCGAACGACTGGTCGAAAAAGGGAAGATCATCGTGAAAAAGGCTTATGCCGATTGGGCCGATTATTCCGAATATAAAAGGCCCCTGCACGAAGCGGCCATCGAACTGATCGAGATTCCGAAGCGTTCGTTGAGCGGAAAGAATTCAGCAGACATCCGCCTCTGCGTGGATGCCATCGACCTCTGTTATTCGAAGGAACATATCGACACCTTTGTCATCGTCTCCGGCGACAGCGACTTCTCTCCCTTAGTCTCCAAGCTGAAGGAGAACGGGAAACGGGCGATCGGCCTTGGAATGAAGGAATCCAGCTCCAACCTTTTAGTCGATAACTGCGACGAATTCATCTACTATGAAGACCTGGAACGATCGATCGGCACCCCCCCGAAAATTGAAAAAGACATGCCTGAGAAGAAGAAAGAGGCCTTCCAGCTCCTGGTGGATTCCGTCGTGGCTCTTGTCCGAGAAAATAAAGAAGTGCTCTGGTCCTCCCTGGTCAAAGAAACGATGAAGCGGAAGAAGCCTTCCTTCAATGAATCCTATCATGGCTACCGGACCTTCAGTGACCTCCTGGAGGATGCTGAAAAGGAAGGGGTGATTCATCTCCGGACCGATGCCCGAAGCGGGACTTATGTCATCGCCGGTTTCGGGAAGGAAGGGAAGAAAGGCGTGCCGGCGGAGCCGAAAGAGAAGAAGGAGGTCAAAGAAAGAAAGACCCAGAGATCCCGATGGCGGCCACGCCAGAGGAAACCAAAACCCCAGGCGACCGTAGCCGCGACGGAGGCAACGAATTCCGTCACCAATGTTCCCCCTGCTCCGGACACAGAACCCGTCATATAGAATATGGATCAATGGTTATTAAAAGTCTCAAGATAGTTCATCCATTGAAAGTATCGAGACCATGACCCATAACCCCTCCTATCCTCCCCCCGTGGCCGGGTCTGATCGACTTATTTTAAGGAGAGGAATACCCCCCTCTTATGTTAAGAGGGAGCGAAGGGGGAGTTATTTCTGATGAACCATCACCTCTTAAAATATTTCTTTACTATCCTCTTTTTCATCTCTCTCAGTTTCCAGCCTGAGGGTTCTTTTGCATTTCATAATCTCGGCGCGCCGGTCAAGGAAGGGGTCGCTTGGGGCGTCTATGCGGGTCCGGGGAAAAGCGGCAGCCAGGACACGATCTACATCGTTCTCGGCCGTTATAAGGAATCCGTCTCGCTGTTGGCTGTCCATCCCGATACCGGTGAGATCCGTCAATATGACGGTCCCCTTCCTGATGAGATGGGCTCCTGGGGATTTGCAGTGGATCAGGAGAACCGGATCTACCTGGGTAGTTACTACCATGCCCGCCTCCTCCGTTTCGATCCGAAGACCGAAAAGTGGGATGATTTAGGGCGACCCGGGGGAGAAAGCGAATCCTTCATCTGCGCGCTCACGGTTTCTCCGGATGGAAAAATCTGGGGCGGGACGTTTCCCTCTGCCAAACTCTTCTCTTTTGATCCGAAAACGGGCGAGACAAAGAATTTCGGCCGGATGGATGAAACACAGTTTTACTGTTATCCCACCGCGGGCGGGGACGGACGGATCTACTGTGCCATCCGTTTTGAGAAGACGGACATTGTCGTCTTCGACCCGGTCAAAGAGTCCCGGGCTTCCCTTATTCCGTTCGAGGAAAGAAGGTCCGGCTGGCTCAGCTTGACCAGGGGAGAGGATGGGAAGGTCTATGCGAAGCTTCCATCGGGCAAGTGGTATCGCATTGAAGATGGAAAGAATCTCCGCGAGGTTCCGGAGCAGGAGATTCCATTTCTTAAAAGAGGTCTTTCGGACGGCCGAACGTTCCATCTGATTGATGGCCGTATGCTCAAAATCCTGAATCCGACGACGAAGGAAGAAAAAGAGATCTCCCTCCGGCATGAGGCTTCGGGCGCTTTTGTTTTTGTCGTAGGTTTGGGTCCGGACGGCCGGGTCTACGGGAGCAGTATGCTTCCACTAAGACTCTTCACCTATGATCCGGAAGATCAATCTCTCACCAACCTGGGGAAGGCTGCAAACGCAGGCGGACAGATCTATTCGATGGGGTCCTATGAGGGCAAGCTTTTCCTCTGCTCTTATCCCGGCGCACGGCTTTCGGTTTATCATCCGGGAAGGCCTTTAAAATTCGGTGACGGGGAAGATGACAACCCGAGAGACCTGGGCCCCCTGGGCGAAGGACAGGACCGGCCCAGGGCCATGGTTGCAGGTCCGCACGGAAAGATCTTTGTAGGAAGTTATCCCGATTATGGGCTCCATGGTGGAGCGATTAGCGTCTACGACCCAAAGAAGAATGAGAGGAGGGTCTATCGTCATATCGTAGAAAATCAGAGCATCGCCTCCCTTGCCTACCTCAAGAAAATGGACCTCATTGCCGGGGGGAGCTCGATCCGGGGCGGGGGCGGGACACGGGCCATTGAAAAGGAAGCAAGGCTCATCCTCTGGGAGCCCAAAGAGGAGAAGAAAGTCTTTGAGATGGTCCCTGTCCCTGAAGCGAGAACCATTCTCTCCCTTGCCGCCACTCCCAATGGTCTGGTTTATGGTATCACGGATAATGAGAAGGTCTTCGTCTTCGATCCGGAAAAGAGAGAGGTAAAAAAGGTTTTTAATCTCGGGTTAAAAAGACCGGTCGAAATCTCCCTTCAAACGGGGCCTGATGGATTGCTTTACGGGTTCACCCAGGAAGAAATCTTTTTCATCGAACCTGGCAAAGATCAGGCCTTCTCTATGGCAAAGCCTCCTGTGCCGATTACATCGGGCATGGCCATTTCGGGCAGAAAGATCTATTTCGGCTCGCATGCCCACTTCTATGAGTTTGAAATCCCATCCAATCCTTAATGTTCATGAATGGATTTTCTAAAACCCTGAAGGCGCTCTTCCTGTTCTTTGAGGAGCTGGTGGGCCTCTTCGATGGAGATGGGCGCGAACCGGACACGGTCTCCTGGCTTCAGTTGTGCCACCTTTGTTAAATCCGTTGAAACAATGGTGGCGATCTTCGTATAGCCTCCGGTGACCAATTCATTTAAAATGATGATTGGCTTTCCGTCGCCAGGGACCTGAATGGTACCCGAGAGGAGAGCTTCAGAGATGATCGACTCCTCCACATCAGGTCTTCTCTCAATCCTGGGTCCATTGAGCCGAATCCCCATCCGATCACACTGAGGGGATACCTCATAGCCAGAAGAGGAGAAGGTTTGGAAACCTTCTTGAGTAAAGTGGTAATCCTGGGGACCAGGGATCACCCTGAGGTTTGCTTCCTTTTCAAAGATCGGAACCCACTCTTCCGGAAATCGGCGTCCCAAGTGGCTGAGCGGGGGGAGTGAATCAGGCCTGTAAAGGACATCTCCCTTTTTCAGGGATCTTCCCTTCAGGCCGCCAAACTTCCCGGAGAGATAGGTCGATCTGCTTCCCATCACTTCAGGGACAATGAATCCCCCGTTTACGGAAAGATAGGCGCGGCAACCGGATCGGACCTTTTTAAAGCCGATGACATCACCCTCGACCAGAAGATGGGTGCTCCAGGTCTCAAGGGGTTCCTTATTAAGGGACGGAGAAAGATCTCCACCGGTGATGGCGATCACGGACTCATGGAGAGCCTTTAACCTTAACCCCATAAGGGTGGTTTCGAGGCAGGCTTCATTTCCCTGATTGTTTGTCAGCAAGTTGGCCACCCTGAAGGAGAAAGGATCAAGGACCCCCGAGGAAGGAACTCCGAATTGGCTGAACCCCCAACGGCCTCCATCCTGGATGGTCGTCAAAATCCCCGGTTCAATGACTTCAAAAGCCGCAATCTTTTCGATCTTGGGAACTCCTTGGGGTCCGCGCATGAATAACATGAACAAGAAATCCGTTCACCCTGAGCCTGTCGAAGGGTGCTGTTCATTCTTCGAGAGCCTCGGGACGAACGGCGCGTCGAAGGGCTCACCACGAACGGTCATCGGCAAATGCACTTGTTCAAGTTATTTGTAGGCAGCCACTTAGTCAATTTTTTTTATTTTCCATTGCTTAAATTCTTCTTCGCTGATCGGATAGAACTGCACCAGGTCCCCCATCTGGAGGAGGGACGGAGGATTTCTTTCCGGGTCGAATAATTCTAAAGGTGTTCTTCCTATGAGATGCCAGCCGCCGGGGCTTTCCATTGAATAGATGCCGGTCTGCCTCTGGGCAATAGCCACGGAGCCCTTGGGAACAGAGAGCCTGGGAGTTTTAAGCCGCGGGGTGATCAGGGATTCCGGAAGCTCTCCCATGTAGGGATAGCCCGGCATAAAGCCGATCATGTAGATGAAATAGGGTTTGCTGCAGTGAAGACGAATCACTTCCTCTTGAGTGATTCGATGATATTGGGCAACGAATTCCAGATCCGGTCCATAGTCGCCTCCATAGACGGCAGGGACTCGTGTCAATTTCGGCTCCGGAAGAGGAATCTCCTGAAGTTCTTCTTCAATCTTTTGCACTCTATCTTCCAATTCATCGAGAGGAAGGGTCAGGGGATTGTAGAGGATGAGCAGAGAATGATAAGTGGGAACGGTCTCAACGATACCTTCAATGGTTTCTGCCTGAATGGCAAGGGCCATCCTTCTGACTTTCTCGTTGACCTCGTGGCTGATTTCATCTCCGAATTCCAGGAGGAGACCCCGATCGCCCATCAACAGGTGGAGTGTTTTTTCGTAAAGCCCCATAAGCAGCGAGAGAACCCGAAATCCGAATATGAATCAGTCCATCCTTGAATGGAGGCTGAAAACGGAATGCCCCTCTTTAAAGGTCTTGACACTCCTATCCTTTTTTTGATAAATTATTTCCGTCGCTTATTCAGTACATGGGTATAGATCATGGCGGTAACGACATTGGCATGTCCCAATAGTTCCTGCACCGTCGCCTCGGTTTCTCCTCAGGTCGGACAGAAAGGCTTCAATATCCTTTCCGGATCTGTCTTTCAAGGATTTATCTTTAAAAAAACCATCAAAGTCCTTCGCCCACTTGACATAGAAGGGCGAACGGTCCGGTCGTACCCCGTTCTCCTCCGTGCACCCCCGGTAGGCATCCCAAAAACGCTCGCACTCTTTGGAATTATGGGAATTCATGATTTTTATACCCAGAATCCTTTAAATGTTTATAGGTTAACCAAGAATTCAACATGTAACGATAGACGGAATTATCATATCACAATATAATAATTCCGTCTACTATCTGTTGGGTCAGAATCGGCTATCAAAACTTGATAGACAGGATGTGAAAATGCAGGAGTCATAAGAAAGGAGACACGCTATGGCTGATAGGGAAATCTTTCGTCGGATCCATCTGGTTCTTTGGTTTGCCATCACCATGTTGACGGGAGTCCTGTCCGGTTTTTTAACTTCTCATAGTGTCATGCTGGGACGTTACTTTACATGGCTGATCGAATCTGGAAACTACCGGGTTTTCACTGATACTTTTTCAGTGTTCAGAGAAGCGACACATGCCAATGTTCACTATAATCTCTTCCTTTGGGTCTCTCTCGTTATTGGCATCATCTGGACCATATTCTGTTTCATTATTAAGAAGAACAGGATTATCGCTCTCATAGCCGGACTATCCTCATTCTGGGTGGGTTGTGTATTCTTTTCTTCCGGTTTTTCGGATGCAGAAGAGGCAGTGGCTAGGGGTGTGGCTGATGAGGCTGTGAGGCAGTTCTTTGTTTCTTGGAACATCCCCATGCACACATCCTTTGCCGTATTCTATTCCCTCTGCTTCTTTCTGCTCCTGCTATCTCGCTGTAAGGTGATTCGAGAGAGAGTAACGGGGTCACAAGAGACATGAGATAAAGATGAAGAGCAGAAAAGTGTTGCCCAACCTGTCGTTCCAGTTGATGCCGATAGGACATGACACAACTGAACTTTCCGTTGGACGAAAGTGAGAAAACAGAAATAAAAAAACATCTTGCATCTGTGTTGCGAATGTAATACATTGAAATTATGAAAACCTCAGTCGTGCATGCACGGATTGAACCGCAAACAAAGCAAAAGGCAGAAGGGGTCCTTCGGAAACTTGGCCTTACTCCAACGGAGGCTATCCGTATTTTCTACAGACAAATATCTCTTCGTGGTGGTCTCCCTTTCTCTGTTGCGATTCCGAACAAACTTACTGCCTCCACCCTTGAGAAGAGCCGCCGGGCCGAAGACATCCAGGAGTTCGAGTCGTTAGAGGCAATGTTCAAGGATTGGGAGAAATGAAGAAGGTCTCCCAGACCAGGCAGTTTTCCCGGGATGTCAAACGCATGCGGAAACGAGGAAAGAATCTGGAGAAACTCCGGGGAATTGTCAAGCTTTTAGCTGAGGACACCCCGCTTCCATCAACCTACAGAGACCATCCGCTCACGGGACCGTGGCAGCCATCACGCGATTGCCACATTGAAGCCGACTGGATCTTGATTTAGACCTGAGGGACGTAGTTGAAAAATGACACTTTACAAGAGATGGTAAGACATGGTAAGGAATCATCATTATGCCACGACAAGCGAGGTTGGATGCTCCGGGGACGCTCCATCATGTGATGATCCGTGGGATTGAGCGGTCTCCGACATTTGACGATGATCAAGACCGGCACGATTTTGTTTCCAGGGTTGGGATCTTGGCGCAAGAAACAGGAACCCGGATTCTTGCCTGGGCATTAATGAAAAATCACGTTCATCTCTTGCTTTTTAGCGGTCCCCCCGGCATCTCCAGATTCATGCGTCGTCTCTTGACCGGATATGCTCTGAGATACAACCGGAGACACCGGAGAAACGGCCATCTTTTTCAAAACCGGTACAAATCAATTGTATGTGAAGAAGGGGCTTACTTATTGGAATTGGTGCGCTATATTCATTTGAATCCCCTGAGAGCAGGGCAGGTAAAGAGTATGGAGGAGTTGGATCAGTATCCCTGGAGCGGACATAGGGTAATAATGGGAGAAGAGAAAAACGATTGGCAGGAGAGAGACTATGTGCTTGAACAGTTTCATGAGAAGGAGTGGAAAGCCATTCGCGCCTACCGGAAGTTTATGGAAGACGGGAAAGATCAAGGCCGGCGGCCGGAGTTAGTCGGGGGAGGATTGATACGGAGTTTAGGCGGGTGGTCGCAGGTCTTACCTTTAATCGGTTCTCCGGAGAGGATTGAACATGATGACCGGATTCTAGGGAGTGGGGACTTTGTCGCCGAGATTATAAGGGAAGCGGAGAAAAATGTCAGGAGATATCTTCGGGATAGTGGACTGAAGACATCGATTGAGAATGCAATTAAGGAGATATGCCGAAAAGAAGGGGTAGCGGAACAGGACATGAGGATGGGAGTACGGACGAGGAAATATTCCAGGGTACGGGCAAAGATTTCGCACTATTTGAGTCATGAGTTTGGGGTTTCGCAGGCTGAGATCGCCAGGCAACTGGGGGTATGCACTTCGGCGATTGCCAAAGCCATTGAGAAAATCGAGATGGTGGAAAATAAGTGATACTTTTCAACTACGTCCCCTTGGTCTCATTGGCAGTTGACCTGTTTATGGACTATATTCAGTCATATTCAAGAAATGGAGGCGCCCTCATGAAACTGTCCAGACAGATCAAGTCCATCAGTTACCTGAAGGCCCATGCCGCCGAAATCGTAAGAAAGCTGGGCGAGCAGCAGGAGCCGCTGGTCATCACCCAGAATGGCGAAGCCAAGGTGGTCATCCAGGATATCGAGAGCTACGAGCAAACTCAGGAAACAATGGCTCTCCTGAAAATCCTGGCCCTCGGGATGCATCAGATTGAGGAAGGCAAGGTCCTGCCCGCTGAGGATGTCATTAGACGTCTGCGCAAACGGCAGGAGGCTCACTGATGCCGTTCGCGGTTTTGCTGACCAATGATGCAACACGTGATCTCGACGAGATCTATGATTACATCGCTGTGCACGATGCGCCACCAAAAGCGGACTACGTTTTGGAGCAGATCGAGAAAGCCTTCTCCAGGCTGTCCGAATTCCCCGAGCGGG
Source organism: Deltaproteobacteria bacterium (assembly GCA_020059605.1). Lineage (GTDB taxonomy): Bacteria > Desulfobacterota > BSN033 > BSN033 > UBA1163 > RBG-16-49-23. The sequence goes on along the minus strand of JAGVBT010000044.1, from coordinate 36,526 downwards.
GCGCCTATCCTAAAGAACTGCTGGCGTTAGGGATTCGTGAATACCGCGAGATTTTCTTCAAACCTTACCGCATCATTTACCGAGTCATGGATAAGAACGTCTACGTTCTGCTGATTGTTGATGGCCGTCGTGACATGCAGTCGCTGCTGCAGCGGCGATTGTTAGACGCGTAATGCAACATACCGGATTAGATTGATTTTTAAGTACAGGAGGGCAGAATGCTGGGGGCGATCGCAGGCGATGTTATAGGGTCTGTTTACGAACATCGTCCCATCAAGACGACAGAATTTTCTCTATTTCAGCGGCATTGCAGGTTTACCGATGACACGGTCATGACCGTGGCCATTGCTCATGCCATTCTGGAGCAAACCGACTATGCGGCATCTCTCAAAGCCTTCGGGCGGAGGTACCCCAATGCGGGTTATGGGGGGGCTTTCATCGAGTGGATCTTTGAGCCCGATGTCCGGCCTTACAATAGCTGGGGGAACGGTTCAGCGATGCGGGTGAGCCCGGTCGGTTTTGCTTTCGATGATGCAGGTAAAGTTCTGATTGAGGCAAGACGGAGCGCCGAAGTCTCCCACAATCATCCTGAAGGAATGAAAGGGGCAGAAGCTGCGGCACTGGCAGTTTTCCTCGCAAGGCAAGGCCAAAGTAAGGAAACCATCCGGGAAGAGATAAGCAGCCGTTTCGGATACCACCTGAAACGCCGTGTGGATGAAATCAGACCCACCTACCGCTTTGATGTTTCGTGTCAGGGTTCGGTGCCGGAAGCCATCATTGCCTTCCTGGATTCGGCGGATTATGAAGATGCAGTGCGCAAGGCAATCTCTCTCGGGGGAGATAGCGATACCCTGGCATGCATCGCAGGGGGAATAGCACAGGCCTTCTACAAATCGATCCCTTTAGCTATTGTCGGTCGGGTACGGGAGATTTTGCCGGAAGATTTGCTCGGTGTTGTAGACAGGTTCAATCAAAGGTATGGTTTGTGAGATGCCGCCCTGGGCGATCAAACGAACCATTTCATGGAAATCACATTAACGCCGGCCGTTTTCAGTTCTTCTCGAATCCTCTTGACCATCCGAACCGCAGCGGGATTATCGCCATGGACACAGAGCGTATCCGGCCGGAGGTCGATCTCCGTTCCATCGATGGCGATCACCTTTCCCTCCAGGGCCATCTTTAACGCCCTTCTTGCAACAACCTCATGATCCTCGATGACCGCTCCATTTTCTCTCCGGGGAACGAGGGAGCCATCCTTCCGGTAGGCCCTGTCGGGAAAGGCCTCGAAAGCGATTCGGATGCCGTATCGTTTTCCCATTTCAAGAAGGGACGCTTTGTTGGAAGATGCGAGGACGACAAGAATGATTTCCTTATCCAGTTTTGAAACAGCCTCCGCCATAGCCTCCCAGATCTTCGGATTGGCCACAGCCATATTATAGAGGGCTCCATGGGCTTTCATATGTTGAAGCCTAAGCCCCTGAGAGACGGCAAAGGCCAGCAGGGCCCCTGTCTGATAGAGGATATAGTCCTGTATTTCTTCAGGCGTCGCGTCCATATTCCTTCTTCCGAAGCCGATGAGATCCGGAAACCCCGGATGGGCCCCCACCTCCACGCCATATTGTTTGGCCAGGGAGACGGTCTTCCTCATCACGGACGGATCCCCCCCGTGAAATCCGCAGCCGATGTTAGCAGAGGTGAGATGGGGAATCACCTCCTCATCGAGTCCTATTTTATAGGCGCCGAAACTTTCTCCTACGTCGGAGTTTAGATCAATTTGCATTTTATTGCTCATTTTCCTTCCTCCAGCACCATCTCGATCGCTCCTTTCGGACAGACAGCGGCACAGATCCCACATCCTTTGCAGTAATCAAGATCGATCAGGACTTCTCCTGTCTTTTCATCGCGGGTGATGCAGAGATCCGGGCAAAGGAGGCCGCAGATCTCACAGTATTGACATTCCCTCAGACCCAGACAACGCCCCGCCTCTTCGATCGCCTCTTCTTGTACAAGACCACATTCAACAGGAGAGAAACTCTTCGTTCTCACCTTGACCGAAAGGGTCTTTCGCTTTGTTTTCGATGCGACGTCTATCTTACATTCTTTGGTCATCATCAACCTTCAAAATTCGAAATCTCTAAACTCTTTTGTTTGGAACATTTGAATTTTGGTCATTTGAAATTGTTTCGAACTTCGGATTTCGTGCTTCGGATTTAGAATTTTATCTTTACGAGAGATACCGTGAAATGGTTTCAGCGGCTCTCTTTCCGGCAGCGATGGCGTCAATGGCCCAACCCGGTCCGGTGACCATATCGCCGCCTGCAAAAACACCCTTCATGCTTGTCTCGCCGGTTTCCGGATCGATACGAACCGTTCCATCCGGGTTCTTTTCCAGTCCTTTTAAAGACCTTTGATCCACGCCCTGGCCAACGGCCGAGATGATCGTCTCGGCCTCCACTTTGAAATTGGAGCCTTGAATCGAGATGGGCTTTCTCCTTCCCTTCTCATCAAATTCCCTTAGACGCATCCGGACGCACTCCATGCCGACCGCTTTTCCGCCTCTCCCAACGACCCTGGCCGGGGCTGTGAGAAGATGAATGTTCACCCCCTCACGGATAGCCTCCTCCACTTCTTCAGGGATAGCAGGCATCTCTTTTTTCGATCTCCGGTAATAAATGTCAACCTTCTTTGCACCCAGACGGAGGGCGGAGCGGGCAACATCGATGGCCACGTTCCCGCCGCCGATGACCGCCACTTTCTTCCCCAACTCCACCTTTCTTCCGAAGTTGATCTCCCTGAGGAACTCAACACCCCGAAAGACTCCTTTAAAGGACTCGCCCGGCACGCCCAGTTTCAAACTTCGGTGGGCTCCCATCGAAAGAAAGATGGCGGCGAATCCGGATCGTTTCAGTATTTTGCCGTTCCCATCGAAACGGAAGGGATGACGGGTCTCCATCTCAACACCCAGTTGCCTGATCCCCTCGATCTCCATCCGGAGGATCTCCCTGGGCAGCCGAAATTCAGGGATGCCGACCATGAGCATTCCCCCAAGGACGGGCAGGGCCTCGAAGACCGTCACCCTGAAACCCATAAGGCTCAGATCATTGGCGCAGGCCAGGCCCGCCGGACCGGAGCCGACCACCAGGATTTTTTCACGTCTCTTCCCTTTTGGTTTCCGACTGGTTTTCTCTCTTTTTCGATCGTACTCTGAGACAAACCGTTTGAGGAGGCGGATGGAAACCGGCTGATCCACGTCCTCCCGAAGGCAGGCCTCCTCGCAGGGATGATGGCAGATAAATCCGCAGACCGCAGGCAGCGGATTGACCTCCCGGACCAGCTCGAGGGCTTCTTTGAATTTCCCTTTTGCAATCAGGGCTACATAGCCCCGCGCATCTTGATGGATCGGGCAGGCTTCCTGGCAGGGAGGAAGAGGGACCTTTCCTTGAACTGTCTTTTTCCGGATCTTTCCACGGTAGAGGGTTCCCCGGAGGCTCTCTTCTTCCAGGCGATATTCAGGGATGAACTCAGCGGGGCATCCCCTGATACAGACATCACAACTCTGGCACTGCGCGGCATGGATGACCGGACGGTGGGTTCTTCCCTCAACCATGGACCTTCCTCCCCAGATCCATGCCTGCTCGAAGGGCCTTCAGGTTGAGCGAACGGAATCGTTCGCCGACATGCATGGTGATGGCCTTGCGTATGGACCCGGTCGTGACAATTCGGGTCGACTCGATGAGGGCTCCCAGGTAGACGATGTTGGCCGCCTGTTTGCTTTTCAATCGCCTGACGGAGACTTCGGTCACTGGAAGGTCAATATGTTTCACCGTTAAACCTTCTCTGGGAGTCACAACGGCCTGATCGTAGAGAATCAATCCGGATTCCTCTCTGACATCTGTGCAATAGATGTCGTAGGCTCCCTGTGACATGGCAATAAGAATGTCAGCGGTGGTCAGATGCGGGAAATCGACCGGGCTGTCGGAGAAGACCACCTCCGATTTACAACCCGACCCCCTTGCCTGGGCGCCGTAAGAGTTGGATCCGGAGATATATTTTCCATCGAAGACGCCTGCCTGACCCAGAAGGAGACCGGCAAGAACGACCCCCTGGCCTCCGAAACCGCTCAGGCGCACCTGCATGATCCCGATCATGATAAAAATTCTCCCGTGATGATTTTCTCGGCCCGTTGCTCTTCGGTCAGCCCTTCTGCTTCTTCCTCAAGGATGCACCGCCGGATCAGATCCTTTACCATCTCATCGGGCCGGTCGAGCCGGTTTCGCCTTCCGAACTGGGTCGGACATGGGGAGAGGACCTCGATGAACGAAAACCCCTTATGGAGAAGCATCTTCTTTATGGACTGGATGAGCGAAACGGGCTGGGTGACAGAAAAGCGGGCCACATAGGTCGCCCCTGCCCCTTCCACTAACTTGCACAGATCGAAGGGATGATAAGGGTTTCCCTCCCCCGTGGTAGAGGTCTTTGAACCCCTGGGGGTGGTCGAGGCCACCTGCCCCCCGGTCATCCCATAGATCATATTGTTGGCACAGATCACTTTGAGGTCGATATTTCTTCTGGCCGCATGGATGAGGTGATTTCCGCCGATGGAGGAGAGATCACCGTCACCGCTCACGACCATCACGCAGAGGTCGGGGTTGAAGAGTTTTGCTCCGGTGGCAAAAGCGAGCGCCCTTCCGTGAAGGGTATGGAGGGTGTCTCCGTTATAGTGGGGGCTCGGTATCCATGCGGCACAGCCAATCCCCGAAACGAAGAGCATCCGCTTCATGTCCATCTTCAGATCATCGATGGCTCTGAGGATGAGACCCATCAGAATGCCGTGGCCGCATCCCGGGCAGAAGGGGGTGTCCTTTACACCCGGACGAATATATTTTGCTAAGGCCCTTGCCATTTGTTACCCCATTAAATCCGAAATTCGAATATCGAAATCCGAAACAAATTCGAATTTTGAACATTTAAAATTTGGTCATTTCCGCCAAAGGCGGAACCGCTTTTCGCGGATGAGATTGTTTCGTATTTCGAATTTCGTGCTTCGAATTTATCTCATCAAATCTTCTTCAATGTTTCCAAAATCTTTTCGGGTCCGATCACTTCCCCGTTGGTCTGGCTCAGGGAGATCACATCGCACGGCACATACTTTTTTACTTCCCCTGCGACCTGTCCGAGGTTCATCTCCGGGACCATGATCTTTTTCACTTTTCTCCCGGCCTCTGCCACTGCCTCGTCCGGGAAGGGCCAGAGCGTTTTTAGCCTGAGCATTCCTACGTTCTTCCCCTCTTTTCGCAATCGGTTTACGACAAACAGGCCTGTTCGCGCCGTAAATCCATAGGCGATCACAGCGATCTCTGCCTCCTCCATGAAGTGGCTCTCCGTCTCGATGATCGAACGTTTATGATCCAGGATCTTTCGATTGATCCGTCCCACGAGCCTCGCCTGAATTTCAGGGTCATCGGTTTTTCGGAACCCGTAGCCATCGTGGGTTGATCCGGTTACGGAGAGCCGTTCTCCTTCCCCGAAAGAAGGCATCGGTGGAACGCTATCCTGCCCCTCAATATCAAACGGGGCGGCTCCCTTCTCTTTTTTTCTGTCCCACACTTCTATCCGGGGAGCCACTTCAATGGTTTCCCGGAGGTGTCCGACGGCTTCATCCGCCATCACCATGACGGGAACGCGGTATTGCTCGCTGAGGTTAAAGGCCCGGAGCGTCAGGTCATACATCTCCTGCGAAGACCAGGGGGAGAGGGCGATCACCTGATAATCGCCGTGAGAGCCATATCTGGCCTGCAGGATATCCCCGCTTCCGACTTTCGTGGCCTGCCCCGTGCAGGGCCCTGCCCTCTGAACATCAACGATGACACAGGGTGTTTCGGTAAAAGCGGCATATCCGATCCCTTCCTGCATCAGGCTGAATCCCGGACCTGAGGTGGCGGTCATGGCCTTGGCGCCCGCCCAGGAGGCCCCGAGCACTGCACAGATGGAGGCGATTTCATCCTCCATCTGAATGAAGATTCCCCCAACCTTCCTCAGGCGGACAGCCATCCGCTCCATCAACTCGCTCGACGGAGTGATCGGGTAGCCCGAATAAAACCGGCACCCTGCAGCGATCGCTCCTTCCGCAGCAGCTTCATTGCCGGAGAAGTAATACCTCCCTTTTGGAAAAGGGGATTTCGCCCATCTGGATGGCATTTCTCACCCATTAACTTAATCCAGGTCGTTGACTCTGTCCCGGACAACCCCTACTCAATTGCTTTCCATGTTTAACAGAAAAGAAAATTCTTGACAAATATTAAATTAAAAGTGATAAATAAATCAATAGATCGGGATAGATAAAGGGGGTGACCCATCATGGCATGCGGGAAAAGCCACGAAAAGACCAAAAAGGCAACAAAGAAGCCAAAGGGAAAGAAAAAATAGGTTCAGAGAAGATATTTCAGGAGACCCCATTTTTTTCTTGACAACACCGGGGAATTCTGTTATTCGATTGACCTATATCTCGAAATCATTCGGTATTAAGGAAATCCTTTAAGGATAGATTCCTGCACGAAAGGAGGTGAAGGTAATGAGGAGAATGGTAAGTATCTTTTTGGCGTTGGCGATGTTGGCAATCTTTTCTTTCGGTTGCGGAACACCAGGAGACACGAAGATCAAATGCCCGAAATGCGGCGCCGTGTTCACAGTGGATGAGGGATTATCTGAAATCCAGAAGAAGGGTTACTAATCCTCCCTCTTCAACAAGCTTCATCAGCCTTTGGAGGAAAGAGGAAATTTTTAAAGGGAAGAGAATCGTTCTCTTCCCTTTTTTTCTGGTCCTCTTCCCTTTTCCCACGCGGGTTTAGGGAGGGAATTCTGCGGATGTCTTTTCCCTGTTGAGAATGGCCGAGTAGAGGGTTCCCCCCAAAAACTTCGGGATCGATTCGGAGAGTCGGCCGATGATTTCCTCGGCCAGCTCTCTACCCACTTCACCCAGCACGTCGATGGGGATGAAGATATTCCTCGTCTTTTCGGTCGCCTTATCCTTTTCGCATTGACGCCAGACCCAATTCCGGGTCAATACCTCCCGGTCATCCCGATAAACCAATTCCCCTTTCGGAACCGCCGCCCCCTCTCCACCTCCCATGGGAGTGAAGGGCTCCCATCCCTCGGCAAACCTCAGGTAGATATTTCCCTGAAGCGTATCCAGGTCATGGCCTCCCATGGGGATGAGATATCTCAGAGAGACACTGTTGTAAAGATCGACCAGTGGATTGATCCTTGGGAAGGGGTCTCCCCTTAAGATCCTTCTTGTCATCGATTCCACGGAACTCGGGAACTTGCTTCCCGGGATGCCCAGTTTGGCAAAGGCATTTCTCCAGGGCTTGATCCGGGGGTGGTCCTGGGCCTTTTCTCCGGCGAAGTTCTTCTTCAACGCTTCAATGGCTTCTTCGAGAAGTTGATCGATCTCCCCGGAAGGACGGGTATTGTCCAGGTTTTTTGCCGCCACCATCCCGATGGTGAGATCGGGCAGGAGATCGAAAAGCTCCTTCTGTACGGAGAAAAACATCACTTCCTCCTTTTATCCCTCAAAGCTCGTAAGGAGCGGAGTTGGGTTGGATTCCCCCTAACATTCCATCCATGAAAAGTCAACCTTCCTGTCCCGTATGTCCCGTAATGTCTTGACGAAAGAAGCCGCTTCCTTTATAGTGACCATCGATGGAGATAAAACCGACGGTCTTAGTTGTGGACGATGAATTAGGAGCCAGGCAATCCCTTGAAGTGATCCTTGAAGATGACTGTCGAGTTCTCACCGCTGAAAGCGGGCAGGAGGCGCTGGAGGTCCTTCAGAAGGAGCCCGTCGATCTCGTCCTCTTAGACGTGAACATGCCCGATATGGACGGACTGGAGGTCCTTCGCAGGATCAGGGCCCAGGACGAAGAACTGGATGTCGTTATGGTCTCCGCACTCAATCTGGCCCGAAAGGCCGTCGATGCCATCCGATTGGGCGCCTACGACTATATCACCAAGCCTTATGAACCGGAGGACATCCTCTCGACCGTCCATCGGGCCATCAGCAAACAGAAGCTCCACAGGGAGTTGGATTTTCTCCGGAGAGAGGTTGAAACGGTCCGGGGATTCGATCAGATCATCAGCCAGAACAAAAAAATGTTAGAAATTTTTGAACTCATCAAAAAAGTGGCTTGCACCTCCACCAACATATTGATCACCGGGGAAAGCGGGACGGGCAAGGAGCTGGTCGCCCGCTCCATCCACCGCCAGGGAAATCGAAAGGTGAGCCCGTTTGTGGCTATTAATTGCGCGGCTATCCCATCCGAATTGATGGAAAGCGAAATGTTTGGCCACGAAAGGGGAGCGTTTACCGGGGCCCATACGCGAACCATCGGGAAATTTGAACATGCCAACGGAGGAACCCTCTTCCTCGATGAAATCTCCGCATTGAGGACCGATCTTCAGGCGAAACTCCTGCGGGTCCTTCAGGAGAGGGAGATCGAACGGATCGGTTCCAACAAACCCATCAAAGTCGATATCCGGGTCATTGCCGCCACCAATACGAACCTCGAAGAAGATGTGACCCAGGGGAAATTTCGCCAGGATCTCTACTTCCGGCTCAATGTCGTTCCCATCGCCATTCCGCCCCTTCGGGAGAGGAAAGAGGACATTCCCTTTCTGGCCAAACACTTTCTCAACAAGTTTAACATTGCCTTTAACAAGAAGATTCCGGGATTCTCTGAAAAGACATTGGATGTCCTTTCCCGGTATCATTGGCCGGGAAACATCCGGGAATTGGAAAATCTTATCGAAAGAATCATCGTCCTGTCCAAAGGAAACGATCCGATCGAACTGGAGGACATCCCCATTGAGATTTTGATGTCATCCGACAAAGGCACAAAAGATGACAAGCTTTCAAAGGCGGGGCTGATCAAGACGAGAGAAGAGTTCGAAAAAAGGTTGATCCTCAATGTCCTTGAGGCCACCCGGTGGAACCAGTCAGAAGCCGCCAAGATCCTAAAAATCAGCCGGAACTACCTCATCCAAAAAGCAAAACAGTTCGGCATCGGGATGAAAAAGGCAGATTGATGCCCGATAAGACTGTAATGTTTTCTATAAATTGCAAACAATTGCTTGCAATTTAAACTCTCCTTATTAAATCAAATGGTTTTAACTTCTCTTCCATCCGTGACCCATTTCACTGACAGCAATCGTTGGCAGTGAAATGAAAGGGCGCTTCCCGCTTGCGAAATTTGGCCTTTCTAAAAATCTCTTTGAGAATGAATAGTTAGCAGCCATTCACATCGAAGGGATTTCTCTTTTCATTCTGGCATTGGAGTTGCTCTTATCTACATAGTCAACTCGTTTCAATCCCCTCAACTCAAAACCATAAAAAAGGAGGTGATTCCATGAAAAAAATCGCAATCGAGGTGGCCATCATCGCATTATCCGTGATGGCCTACGTGCTGCCGGTTTTAGCCACTGGCGGTGGTTGGTAATCCTCAAACTCATCTTAACTAAATCGCCCAATAAAAAGAGGCATACCCGAATAGGTTATGCTTCTTTTTTTTTAAAATAACCTTTGACATCCTTTCTGTTTCTTTCTATAAATATCAAAAAATCCCATAAAGAAGATGGAGGTAGTAGGTCGGTGAGATTTAAAATCAGCTCAATGTCCTCATTCCTTTATTTTTCCCTATCATTATACCTATTCCTATTCTTTTTCCCAACAAGCGGTTTTTCAGAAGGAAAGATAAAAAGTGAAATTCCCGCCACTGGAGGTATTTATCGAAGCCCTCTTGAATTCAGTCCAAAAACTCTCGATCCAGCTTTAATCATAGATAGATATGCTGAGACCGTATCCCGACAGGTCTTCGATGGATTAGTTCAATTTGATAAAGACCTTAATGTCATTCCTGCCATTGCCAAATCCTGGAAGCTCTCCTCTGATGGTCTCACTTATACTTTTTATTTGAGGGAAGGTGTTAAATTCCATAATGGGAGGGAAGTGACTGCTGATGACTTCGTTTACTCATTCACCAGAATCATTGACCCTAAGAATAAATCTCCAGCCGCGCATTTACTTGAAAAAGTTTTGGGGTTTAATGAATTTCAAGATAGAAAAACTAGTTACGTTAAAGGGCTTATATCTTTAAATAAATATATTTTCGAAATAAAATTATCGAAACCTTTCTCACCCTTCATTTCTGTATTAGGGGCTGTTTATTTCAAGGTCGTACCCAGAGAGGAAATTGAAAAATCTGGTCCGATTTTCTCCAGAATGCCTACAGGTACAGGTCCATTCAAGTTTCTGTCCATGAAAGAAGGAGAGGAGATTGTCCTCGAAGCCAATCCAGATTATTTTGAAGGAAGGCCATATCTAGATAGGGTTGTTTTTAAAATCTTTCACGGAGCGCCAAGGGAAAAAATTTTAGCCGAGTTTAAAGAGGGAGGCCTTGAAGAGTCTTTTATTCCTCCGGTGGGGATAGATGAGATCCTGAAACAGAGACAATATCCATTTATCCAAAAACCTCTTCTTTCTTTAAGATTTTATGGACTTAATTTACTGTTAAAGCCATTGGACGACAAAAGACTGAGAAAGGCGATCAATTTTGCCATTGATAAAAGGTTTATTATTTCCGAAATTCATAAGAATCAATTCAATCTTGCGAAAGGAATTCTACCCCCTGGTATGCCTGGCTACGATCCCAAAAGAGAGCCCTATCCATATAATGAAACATTTTCAAGAAAGTATCTTATGGAATCCGGTTATGGTAAGGGGAGGCCCCTTATTGAAATCTGGAGCGCATCGAAGTCCGAGGCGGCCCAGAAAGAATTGAATGAAATAAAATCTCAATTAAATAAAATAGGTATTGAAACGGCCATCCATTTTGAAACGAATTGGCCCAATTTCGAATCGATGTTGAGAGCAAACAAACCCCCTGTCTTTATTTATGCCTGGTATGCGGATTTTCCGGACCCGGATAATTTCCTCGGGACTCTCTTTCACTCAAAATCTAAATATAATTTTATGTCCTACCATAATCCCGAGGTGGATCGTCTTCTCGATAGGGCAAGGGCGGAGAGGGATTATCTCAAGAGAATGGAGATGTATCGAAAGGTTGAAGAGATGATTCTCGATGATGCACCCATTGTTCCGATGGTGAACCATCTCTTTCAAATGGTCTATCAGCCCTATGTCAGGGGAGTTGAAGTAAGCGCCCTCGGCAGTCCTTATATCCCGATGAAGAAGATCTGGCTGAAGAAGTGATGGATTTCAAAAAAAGCTCCCGTTCCATTCGTCTCCGGACAAGGCTCATCCTTTACTCCACACTCGTCATCCTTCTTGTCATGGCCTTGACCATCGTTCTGGTTGAAAAGCGGCAGTCTGAAACGATTCAGGAGGAGGCCCAAAAACGGGGTGTCACCATGGCCAGGCATTTGGCGGCGGTGAGCACGAACGCCCTTCTTACTTATAACTATGTTGTCCTCAAGCAGAGTGCGGAGAGGGTTGTCCTTGAGGAAGACGTCCTCTATGTCATCATCCACGATAAAGAGGATAAAGTTGCCGCCTACACTCAGCATGATGAGAAACAGGGGATGATCCTCGCAGACGATGTGAGTCAAAAGGCTACCCGGGCCGAGGACCCGTTGATTCAACCGGTTCTCTATGGAGAAAAAGATGTCAGGGTTCTGGATATCTCCATCCCGGTTTACATCAAAGAGTCTCAGGAGAAATGGGGAACCATCCGGATTGGTCTCTCGTTAGAGGGGATGTCCAGTCAGATTTTAAAGACACGCCTCAATCTCCTTCTCCTGGGCGGTTTGGCCATCGTCCTCGGCATCCTCGGGTCGATTTTCTTCGCCAGGAGAATCACCCGGCCCATCTCCAGGCTGGTGGAGACGACGATCGCCGCCGCGAAAGGAGATCTCGAACAGATCATAGACATTCAAACCGGAGATGAAATCGAGGAACTGGGGGAAAATTTTAACCATATGATCGAGCAGATCCGCCTCCATCGCAAAGAACTCGAGGACCACCTTCGCCAGATAACCTCGCTCAAGGCTTACAATGATCATATCCTATCCTCGATGACCAATGGATTGATCACCATCAACATGGATGGGAAAATCGTTACCCTCAATGAGATGGCAGAGCGCATCCTGAAAAAGGACAGAGAGAAAATGGAAGGTTCTTTCCTGGAAAAGTCCCTGGGCGAATCCCATCCTCTTTTCCTGTTACTGAACGGGACCTTATCCTCGGGAAAAGGAATATTCCATTCAGAAATCGAGTTAAAGGAAAACGGGGAAGTTCTTTATTTGACGGTAAGCACCTCCCCCCTCACCGATGGAGAGGGGAAGAAAATCGGTGTCCTGGCAGTTTTTGAAGATATTACCGGGCTCAAGGCTCTCGAAGAGAAACTCCGGCAGGCGGATCGACTGGCCGCCCTTGGCACCCTCTCGGCAGGATTGGCCCATGAGGTCAAAAACCCTCTCTCGGCGATCAAGACCTTCGTCCAGCTCCTTCCCAAGAAGCTTGAGAATCCTTCCTTTATGGAAAAATTTAATATTACAGTTCCAAGGGAAATCGACCGAATCAATCATCTGGTAGAGGATCTGCTGGAATTGACCCGAAGAAGAGTACGTCCCTTTGCCGCTCTTGATGTAAATGCACTCATCCTTCAAGTCGTTGATCTTCATGGTGAGGAAATGAAGAAAAAACAGATCTTTTTCGACGACCATCTCGACAAAACCCTTCCACAGATTCAGGGCGATGCGGAAATGCTCTACCGCGCTTTCTCCAATCTTGTCATTAATGCCATCCAGGCCATGCCCAATGGCGGGTCGCTTCGAATCTCATCGGTCCTGAGGGATTCAGAATATCCCGAATTGAGGATCACTTTCAGCGATACAGGAATGGGAATGGATGCGGAAACCGCGAAAAACATTTTTAATCCTTTTTTTACTACCAAAGATAAAGGCGTTGGTCTCGGAATGGCCCTTACCCGCAAGATCATCGAAGACCACCAGGGGACCATTGAAGTGACGAGCGAGAAGGAAAAAGGGACCATCTTTATCCTGAGAATCCCTGTAATCAAAATTTCTAATTGCCAACAATAGTTAACAGGTGAACCTCCTTCCTCCGGAAGCCTCTCTCTTTTTTAGCCTGCAACCTATTTAAATTTAAAGAAATATTTTTTTAGCTCTCATAAGATGCCCTTGGCATCTTATTTGCTCTGTCTGATAAAGGGAAGAAATTGATTTCTTCGGAGGAGAGGAAAGATGGATCAACATGCTAAACGCATTTTAGTGGTGGATGATGATCAGGGGATTTTGGACTCCTTCGAAGTCCTCTTTGGAGACCACTACGAGCTTGTCATGGCGGATAACGGTTATGAGGCCCTAAGGATTATCGAAGCCGAACCGCCTGGCCTGGTGTTTTTAGATATCAAAATGCCCGGCCTGGACGGAATCGATGTGTTGAAAAGGCTTCGGAAAGATCAAAAGAAAGTCGAGGTCGTGATCATTACGGCCACCCGCCAGGAAGAGACAGAGAGAGAGGCCAAATCCTTAGGAGCCATCGATTTTTTGATGAAGCCTCTCAATATTGTTGATGTTGAGAGGATCGCTTCACAGGTCCTCGCCTAATGGCTGAGGAGGAGGAAGTCTGGAATGAAATTACTGCAGGACCCCGGAAAGCGGGGCCGCTTTGAAAGGGAGATCGAAGGAGAGGAAGAGCAGAAAAGGTTTTCTTCAGATTCAGGGATCGATTACCGCGCTCTGGTGGAACAGATTCCAGCCGTCACTTACATCGCCGCCCTTGATGAAAGGGGAGGCCGGGTCTATATCAGCCCCCAGGTAGAGGCAATGCTGGGTTTTCCGTCCTCTGAATGGTTAACCGACCCTCAACTCTGGTTCAGGCAGATCTATCCTGATGACCGGAAGCGTGTGTTAAAAGATTTTTACAAGAGCCATGGAAATGGACAGCCGTTCCGATCCGAGTATCGGTTAATCGCCCGTGACGGTCATACCGTCTGGGTGCGCGATGAGGGGACAGTGGTGAGGGACGAATCCGGCCATCCCTGCTTCATCCGCGGTTTTATGCTTGATATTTCTGAACTGCTTGAAGCCAAAGAAGCGATTCAGAAGAGCGAAGCGAAATTTCAAGCCATTTTTGAAGGAATGGCCATCGGGATTGCCCTGGTCAATACGGAAGGGCGGATCATGGAGAGCAATCAGGCGCTTCAAAAAATGTTAGGCTACAGGGGAGAAGAACTTTACGGCAGAGTTTTGAATGAACTCTCCCACCCGGAGGATGCCACCCAGGATCTGGACCTTCACCAAAAACTGACCAAAGGCGAGATCAACCATTATCAAATAGAGAGGCGTTACGTTCGAAAAGACGGGGAGGTTGTCTGGGGCCGCCTGAGCGTTTCTCTCACCTATGGGTTGCAAGAAGCTCCTCAAAGCTCCATCCACATGGTTGAGGATATCACCGAGTGGAAAAGGCTGGAGATGCAGTTTCTCCAATCTCAGAAACTGGAAACCGTAGGACAGCTCGCAGGCGGCATTGCTCATGATTTAAATAACCTCTTCACCATCCTCAGTGGTTACAGCCAGCTCTCCCTGATTGAAACCAATGAAGATCATCCATTAAGAGGAAATTTGGAAGAAATCAGAAGGACCACGGAAAGAGCCGCTCAATTAACACATCAACTGCTGGCCATCAGCAGGCGCCAGGTTCTTGATATGAAAGTGCTTAACCTGAACCAGCTTCTAAAGGGTCTGGAGGGGATGCTGGGCCGGATCATCGGAGAAGACATTGAACTGATCACCCGCCTGGCTGAGGACCTGGGAAGAGTGAAGACCGATCCGGGCCAGATCGAACAGGCCATCCTTAATCTGGTCGTAAATGCGAGAGATGCGATGCCCAACGGCGGAAGGCTCATCATCGAGACTGAAAATGTTGAATTAGATAAGTCTTATGCTCGTTCCCACTTCAACGTAACGCCGGGTCGATATGTGTTGATCTCAGTGACTGATACAGGATGCGGTATGTCCCCGGAAGTCAAAGAGAAAATCTTTGACCCATTTTTCACCACGAAGGAAAAAGGAAAGGGGACAGGGCTGGGGCTTTCGACCGTATATGGCATTGTCAAGCAGAGCGGCGGATATATTTGGGTCTATAGTGAACAAAAACAGGGCACTACTTTCAGAATCTACCTGCCGAGGGTCGATGAAGAGGCTGAGGCGCTTTCTTCGCATGGCGATTCTGGAAACCTGCCAAAGGGAACCGAAGCCATCCTCCTTGTTGAAGACGATCCATCCGTGAGGGGATTGGCGGCCCTCGTTCTACGCCAACAGGGATACACAGTTCTGGAGGCTACCAACGGGAGCGAAGGAATTGAACTGGCCCGTAGACAGAGGGAGGAGAATATCCACCTTCTGATCACGGACCTGGTTATGCCCCAGATGGGAGGGAAAGAATTGGCGCAACAGTTCAAGGCACATCAGCCCGATGCCAAAGTCCTTTTTATCTCGGGTTACACGGACGGAGTAACCATGCATCAAGCTTCCATTGAACCTGGGGCCCCGTTTCTACAAAAACCCTTCTCCCCTACCGACCTTGCGAAAAAAGTACGTGAGGTGCTTGACGAGGTTCTCAAGGTTGTATCGGGTAGTGATTGATGGTAAAATAAAGGCCCAAAAAAAGAAAAGGGGCCTTATGGAAAAAGAGTTGCCTCCCAGACGGGTTCGGTTTTTAAGGAAGGATTATTCGAGAGGGTTTATTGAGGACGTGGGGTATAAGGCCGTCCATTATAAAAAAGGCTATCTTGAATCCCGCCTGAAAGTATTGACCCGCCATCGCCAGCAGGACCATTACATTCATGCCGGAGTCATCGCCACCATGGCCGACCATACCGCAGGGTATGCGGCTTTCAGCCTTGTTCCGGAAGACCATCGCATTTTAACGATCGAATTTAAGATCAACTTCCTGCAGCCCGCATACGGCAAGGCCCTCATCTGCAAATCCAGGATTCTCCGTGAGGGCGGGCAGATTTTAGTGGGAGAGAGCGAGGTCTTTGACCGGAGGGTCGATAGAGAGGAACTGGTGGCCAAGGCGATTGTGACTTTACGATCGATTCACCAGAGCAAGATCAAGCCCGTGACACGGTAGGCAGTTACTGCCTGCCATGGAGGATCAGCCTCCCGGGCAGGCAGTAACCGACATCCTATCTGTTCATCAGGTATGCATGAATCGAATTGGCGGCCTTTCTTCCGGCCCCCATGGCCAGAATGACGGTTGCCGATCCTGTGACGATATCCCCTCCTGCCCAGACCCCGGATTTTTGGGTCTTTCCGGTCTCAAGGTCAGCCACGATATACCCTCTCTTATTCAGCTCAAGCCCGGGGGTGGTTGTGGGAAGAAGCGGATTGGGGCCTGCGCCAATGGCAACAACCGCCATATCGCATTCGAGTTGAAATTCCGAACCCTTGATGGGAACCGGCCTTCGCCTTCCTGACTCATCCGGCTCTCCCAGCTCCATCCGGAGACATTCGACACCGGTGACCCAACCATTATCGTCTCCCAGAAATCTTATCGGAGCGGTGAGAAGGTAGAACTGTACTCCTTCCTCCTCCGCATGGTGGATCTCCTCAATACGGGCGGGCATCTCATCCCTTGACCGGCGGTAGATGATCCGGACCGTATCAGCCCCCAGGCGGAGGGCGGTTCTTGCCGAATCCATGGCCACATTACCTGCTCCGAAGACGGCCACATTTTTTCCCAGGGCAATGGGGGTGTCATATTGGGGAAAGAGGTAGGCTTTCATCAGGTTGGATCGCGTCAAATATTCGTTCGCCGAATAGATGCCGCAAAAGTTTTCTCCGGGGACATTTAAGAACTGCGGAAGGCCCGCGCCCAGACCCAGGAAGACCGCATCATATTCCTGAAGAAGTTCATCGACTGTGTCAATTCTCCCGATGACACAGTTGCATTCCACCTTAACGCCAAGACGTTCGAGATAATTGACCTCGGCCTGAACAATATCTTTTGGAAGGCGGAATTCCGGAATGCCATAGATCAGGACGCCTCCTGTTTTATGAAGGGCTTCAAATATGGTCACCTCATGTCCCTTCAGGATTAAATCCCCGGCCACGGTGAGACCCGCGGGTCCGGAGCCCACCACGGCCACCTTCTTGCCTGTGGCGGGAGCCTTTTCCGGGATGAGGATATCTCCTTTCTCCCTCTCCCAATCCGCCGCAAATCTTTCCAAACGACCAATGGCAACAGGCTCTTCCTTCTTTCCAACAATGCACACCTTCTCGCACTGGTCTTCCTGCGGGCAGACGCGACCACAGACGGCAGGGAGACTGTTTCTTTCCTTAAGCTTCCGGGCCGCCCCGATAAAATCTCCATCCAGAATTAGTTTAACAAAGGCAGGGATGTCGATTTCGACCGGACAACCCTCGATGCATTTCGGTTTTTTACACTGGATACAACGGCCTGCTTCCAGCTGGGCTAATTCCGGCGTATATCCGAAGGGGACTTCATTAAAATTTTTCGCCCTCACTTTGGCTTCCTGTTCAGGCATCTTCTGCCTTGGAACCTTTGCTTTCTCTTTCTTCTCTTTTTCTTCTGCCATCTCAACCCCCTATCTTCCTATTTCTTTAAATCGATCCATCGAGTCCTTCTCCTCTTTGAGATAGGCTCTCTGCCTCTTGACCAGCTCATCGTAGTCCACTTGATGTCCGTCGAATTCAGGACCATCAACGCAACAAAACATCGTTTTTCCTCCCACGGTGACCCGGCAGGCTCCGCACATGCCGGTGGCATCGACCATGATCGGATTGAGACTGACCATGGTCTTCACTCCGTACTCCTTCGTCAGCTTACAAAGGAACTTCATCATCGGAACCGGTCCGATTCCAACCACCAGTTTTACCTCTTTTTGCTCGTCGAGGATCTTCTTGAGCACATCCGTCACGAAGCCGTGGTGGCCGTAACTCCCGTCATCGGTCGTCACCCTCAGATCGTGACTGGCCGCCTTCATCTCTTCTTCCAGGATAAGAAGGTCTTTGTTTCGTGACCCGATGATAGCGATCACATGGTTTCCAGCTTCTTTGTAAGCCTTGGTGATGGGATACATCACAGCCACGCCTGTTCCACCTCCCACACAGACCACGGTCCCGAGATTTTCGACATGGGTCGGTTTTCCAAGAGGGCCGATAATATCCTGAAAGGCATCTCCCACATTGAGAGTCCTCATGAGTGCAGTGCTCTTTCCCACGACCTGAAAGATCAAATCGATGGTTCCGGAGGACGGATCGGTCCCTCCCATCGTCAGAGGAATTCTCTCCCCGGTCTCGTTGGCCTTCAAGACAACGAATTGTCCTGGCTTCGCCTTCCTGGCAATTCGTGGAGCGTCCACCTTGAAGTGGCAGACCGTGTTCTCAGCCATCTCTCTTTTATATGTGATCTTATGCAAAATCCCCCCTCCTTTCTGATAAATATTTCACAAAGTTTTGCTCTTTTATAAATTAGATGAAAGACAATGTCAATCCTAATTCTTGGATCCTCATTCTTGGATTGCGGAGCTCCATTCGGTCGTTCGCCTACCTACTGCAGGCAGGCACTTCCTCGCAATGATCTCACAACAATTTTTCACGATGGGGGAGATAAAGGCAGGGGTGGACAGCCGGAGACAATTTTAAGCCAATCTATTGAAATTAAATGACAATTTCATGGCTTTCATTCTTTCCAGACAGAGGTTTTTGCCCGATTTGACAAATAACATAAAATGGTTTAGTATTTTTTGATAATAATATCGGAGGATTTCGATGTTTGCAGTGTTAAAAACCGGAGGGAAAGAGTATTTGGTCTCCAAGGGAAATATTATCCGGGTTGAAAAACTTGAAGGAAAAGTTGGAGACCGGGTGACCTTGAAGGATGTTTTAATGGTCTCGGGAGAAGGCCAAATCCATGTCGGCACCCCTGTATTGGGCAACGCCGTCATTACTGGCGAGATCGTTCGAGAGGTCAAAGGAAAGAAGGTCCTCATCTATAAGATGAAAAAAAGGAAGAATTACCGCCGGAAGAAAGGGCACCGGCAGACCTACACTTACTTAAAGGTGAATGAAATTGCTTTAAGCTGATGCTCACATGGAATATTGCCTGCCTGTCGGCAGACAGGGAATTGTGGAATAATGGAATAATTCGTTAAACCACCGTTCCAACATTTCACTATTCCGATTTAGGGTTCGGAGGTTGTTATGGCACATAAGAAAGCAGGGGGAAGTTCCCGAAATGGCAGGGATAGCGCAGGGCAGCGTTTAGGGGTAAAGCGATTCAGCGGACAGGAGGTCCAGGCAGGCAGTATTCTGGTTCGTCAGAAAGGCACCCGAATTTTTCCCGGAGAGAATGTGGGGATGGGGAAGGATTACACTCTTTTCGCCAGAATCGACGGGATCGTCAAGTACGTGAAAAGAGGAAGAGATAAAAAACTGGTGAGCGTTTACATGCCCTGACCATGTTCGGTTCAGGGCTTTGCCCTGCACCCCAAGTGGTTCAGGGTTTTACCCTGCCTGCGACATGGTGCAGGAGCTCCTGTGGCCTGCAATGATCGATCATGAAGTTTGTGGATGAAGTCAGAATCCGGGTGACGGCAGGCGACGGCGGAAATGGGTGTGTCAGTTTTCGGAGAGAACGCTTCATTCCCAAGGGAGGTCCGGACGGCGGTGATGGTGGAAAAGGTGGGGATGTGATCCTCCAGGCAGATGGTCAGCTCTCAACCCTTCTCGATCTATCCTACCCCCAGCAGTTTCGTGCCCGAAAAGGGACTCACGGTAAAGGCAAAAATCAGACAGGAAGAAATGGAGACGATCTCCTCATCCGCATCCCGGTTGGCACGTTGATCCGGGATGACGAAAGTGGCGAGCTGTTGCAGGACCTTGTCTTCGATGGACAAAAATTCGTTGTTGCCACCGGGGGCAGGGGGGGTAGGGGCAATGCGCGATTTGCCACGTCTGTCCATCGTACTCCCCGCCATGCTGAAAAGGGTGAAAAGGGGGAAGAGCGATGCCTGAGGCTTGATTTGAAACTCCTTGCCGATGTGGGCCTCATCGGTCTCCCCAATGCGGGGAAATCAACCCTTCTTTCCCAGATCTCCTCCGCCCGGCCAAAAATAGGTGACTATCCCTTTACCACCCTGGTTCCAAACTTAGGAGTGGTCAGCAGGGGAGAAGGCCGCCCCTTTGTCGTGGCCGATATCCCGGGCTTAATTGAAGGGGCTTCGAGAGGAGCAGGGCTTGGATTGACCTTTCTCCGCCATGTGGAGAGGACAGGGCTTCTCGTCCATCTTCTGGATATCTCGGAAGGATTATCACGCGATCCCGTAAAGGATTTCGAATCCCTCAACAGTGAGTTGGATGCCTATCACCCTTCCTTAATCAAGAAGATTCAGATCGTTGCCCTGAACAAGATCGATCTTCCCTCCGTCCGGGAGAGGGCAAAGGCGGTGAAGGACCGGTTTGAGGAAATGGGGCATCGTTTCTATGCGATCTCCGGAAAAACAGGAGAAGGGGTGAGAGAACTGATCGAGGCCATCTCTCGGATGCTGGATTGAAAAGGCAGTGGTTTTAGGAAATGCTTCATGACGGTTTCGTCACCCGCGAACGATGAAAATACTCCGGGTGTTTGGGTTACGGTTACGAAGCCCCTGCCTACCGGCAGGCAGGCGTTTCGGTTACCGGTAACGGTTACGTAAAAAGAATTTAAAGACGACAACCGTAGCCTTTTATTAACGATACGGGCATCGTTGCCGTTGCCGTCAGACGAAATCCTTATTTTCTGAGCAACTTATCTATGCAACCGGTGAGAAAAGAGACACGGAAAAAGGTCTTGGAAAAGGCGAGAAGGATCGTCGTCAAGGTGGGTTCAAGCCTCCTGGCCTCCGTGGAGAAGGGACTCCATTACGAAGCCTTCTCTCGTCTGGCCAAGGAAATTTCGGAACTGAAACGCCAGGGCTATGAGATCCTTCTTGTCTCCTCCGGAGCGATTGCGGCCGGGATGGAGAAACTCGGTTACAAGACCCGCCCGCAATCCATCACGCAGAAACAGGCGACCGCAGCCGTGGGACAGAGCCGGCTGATCCATATCTATGAGAATTATTTCTCTCGCTACCAGCAGAAAGTTGCCCAGATCCTTCTCACTCATGACGACCTGAGCCATCGACGGAGGTTTCTCAACGCCCGAAATACCCTCCTTGCCCTGCTCGAATTAGGGATCATTCCAATCATCAATGAAAATGATACGGTCGTCGTTGACGAGATCAAATTCGGTGACAATGATAACCTCTCCGCGCTCATTACCAACCTGATCGAAGCCGACCTTCTCATCATCCTCACCGATATCGAAGGCATCTGCGAAAGAGATCCGAGAAGTCACCCCGGCGCTAAATGTATCTCCCTGATCGAGGATATCGATGTGGATATGGAGGGAGTGACGGGGGGATCGAAGAGCCAGATGAGTGTCGGCGGGATGGTGAGCAAGATTCAGGCTGCCAGAAAGGCATCCCGATTCGGGATTCCGACGGTAGTGGCCTGCGGCACAAGGAAAGATATCCTTCATCAGGTTCTGAAGGGAAAAGAGATCGGAACGCTTATTCTTCCTAAGATGAGGACACTGAGCAGTCGAAAACACTGGATCGCCTTCAACCTGAAACCCAAAGGGGAGGTCATCGTGGATGAGGGAGCAAAGAAGGCCCTCGTCCAGAAGGGAAAGAGCCTCCTTCCCTCCGGTGTGCTGGAGGCGAGAGGCTCTTTCGATCGGGGGGACTCGGTCTCCTGTCTCGGTCCCCGCGGAAGGGAGTTTGCCAGGGGACTGGTCAACTACAGCGTTCAAGAGCTGGAGAAGATCAAAGGGCTTCGAACCGGAGAGATCGAAAAAAGATTGGGCTATAAGTATTCGGATGAGATCATCCATCGGGATGACCTGGTCGTTTTATGAGGGAGCAAATGGATCCGAGGCTGGAAGTGCAAGAGATGGCAAGACGGGCAAAAGAGGTTTCCCGTCTGCTGGCTCGGTTTTCCACCGATACGAAGAATAGGGCCTTGTCTGAAATGGCGGATGATCTGGCAAAGCGCCAGACTCTCCTGATCGAAGAGAACGGGAAAGACTTAACGGCCGGTGAAAAGGCGGGCCTCCTGCCGGCGATGATGGACCGGTTGCGCATGACACCTTTGGTCATCCAGGCAATGGCAAAGGGCCTCAGGGAAGTGTCGCGCCTTCCCGATCCCGTGGGAGAAATCGCGAAAATGTGGAAAAGGCCCAATGGGCTGACAGTCGGAAGGATGAGGATTCCCATCGGTGTCATCGGGATCATCTACGAATCGAGGCCCAATGTGACCGCCGATGCAGCAGGCCTCTGCTTGAAATCGGGGAATGCGATCATTCTCCGGGGAGGCTCAGAGGCTTTTCACTCCAACCGGGCGATTGTCCATATTCTCCAAAAAGCTTTGAGCAAAACGGGTATTCCGGAAGATGCCATTCAGATTTTTTCCCGGACCGAAAGAGAGGCCGTCCGGGAGATGTTGCAGCTGGAAGAAGAGATCGACCTGATCATCCCGAGGGGAGGGGAAGCGCTGATCCGTTTTGTGACGGAGCACTCCAGGATCCCGGTCATCAAACATTATAAGGGGGTCTGCCATATCTTCGTCGATGAGACCGCGGATCAAGAGATGGCCATGCGGGTTTGTCTGAACGCCAAGGTCCAGCGGCCCGGAGTCTGCAATGCCATGGAAACGCTCCTGGTCCATGAGAAGATCGCCGGCAGCTTCCTTCCAAAGATCGCGGAAGATCTGAAGAAAGAGGGAGTGGAGTTGAGGGGGTGCCCGGAGACGCGGAAGATCCTTTACGGGATCAAGGGAGCCAAAGAGGAGGACTGGCATGAGGAGTATCTGGACCTCATTCTGTCCATCCGGGTGGTTGGAGGGATTGAGGAGGCCATCGAGCATATGGCAACCTATGGGTCGCTCCACACGGAGGCCATCCTCACCTCCGATTATCTGAATGCCCAGCGCTTTCTGAGAGAGGTCAACTCCTCCTGCGTCCTGGTCAATGCCTCCACCCGGTTTAACGACGGGTACGAGCTGGGCCTCGGTGCGGAGATGGGGATCAGCACCTCAAAACTGCACGCCTTTGGACCGATGGGCCTGGAGGAATTGACGACGACCAAGTTTATCGTTTACGGAGAAGGACAGATACGAAAGTAAGAATGAAATTCGAAGCACGAAATCCGGTCGGTACGACCGCCCGTACCGTGGCGAAACTCGAAACAGAATCATAAGACGTTTTGAAAATTTGGTAATTTGAATTTAAAATTTGTTTCGGATTGGTCCTAAGAGGACGCTTCGCCCGAAATTCGGATTTCGGATTTAATCATCAGTAACAGGGAGAATCAACTATTAAAAGGGTAGATAAAAAAAAGAAGATTGGGCTTTTCGGGGGGACCTTCAATCCCATTCATCTGGGACACCTCAGGGGAGCGGAGGAGATCCGGGAGGCCTTCGGCCTCGATGAAGTCATCTTCATCCCATCGGCCATCCCCCCTCATAAGGCCTCGGAGGAGATCATCGATGCGAGGCACCGGCTCGAGATGGTGAGGCTTGCCATTGCCTCCAATGCCCATTTCTCCCTCTCGGATATCGAACTCTCCAGGCCCGGCAAATCTTATTCGATCGACACGCTTCGCCATTTCCGCGAGGCAAGCCCCGACCCCCTCTTCTTCATACTGGGAGGGGACGCCTTTGTGGAAATAGAGACCTGGAAGGATTTTCAAAATCTTTTCACCCTCTGCCACTTCATTGTGATGGCCCGGCCAGGGTTTCAGAAAACCCCCGTCGCCTCCCAGCTGCCGGGGGTTCTAACCCCTTTCTTTCGATATGATTTCGAGACGAAGATCTGGGTACACGGATCGGGGCACCAACTCTATTTCAAAGAGATCTCTTTCCTCGACATCTCTTCCACAAAGATTCGGGAGTTGGTCGAGAGAGGAGAGTCGGTAAGATACCTGATTCCTCCGGGAACAGAGGCCTATCTTCAAAACCATGGGCTTTACCGGAGGAAGGCGTGATTTAAAAATATTTTGCTTTTTTCTATTGCGATCATTATTTTTTCTGGTATAATGCTACACTCAAAATCATTATTACAGGAGGATGGGATTACCGACTCAAAGGCAAAATCTCTTCTCTGCCTCAAGGCAGCGATTGAAAAAAAGGCTATGGACCCCGTTCTTCTGGAGCTGAAGGGCATTTCCCCTATCACCGATTACTTCCTCCTCTGCACGGGGAAATCGGACCGCCAGGTCCAGGCCATCGCCGGTTGGATTGAGGAGACGCTCGAACAGAAAGGGATTCGACCCCTCGGTCAGGAGGGAGTGGCGCAGGGGAAATGGATTCTGATGGATTACAATGATGTGGTGGTTCATATCTTTCTGGAATCGGCCAGAAAGTTTTATGATCTCGAGGGGATATGGGTGGATGCCCCCCGTATCGAACTGAAAGTGGGAGCCGAGATTGACTAAAAAAAAGGTGGTTTCGAAAAAAAAGATGAGCCCTTTAAAAAAAGAGAAAGATAAGGGGATAATGGATAAAAAGGCCGTGTTGCGGTTTAAAAAGGCCCTTCTCAAGGAGAGAGAACAGATCGTGGGAGAGGTCAAGCAGACCTATGTTTCCTCCCAGGAGGTAGGACAGGATGGGATTCAGGACATTGGAGATGAGGCGGCCAATATCTATAACAAACAGATCCTGCTCAGCCTCAACGAGAATGAGCGGATGAGGCTTCAGGAGGTGGATGAAGCCCTCGATCGTATCGGGAGCAGCACCTATGGGATCTGTGATGAGTGCGGAGAGCCGATTAACCTCAAAAGGCTTGAAGTCCGGCCGGTGGCAAAGTACTGTGTGGCCTGTCTGTCAAAGATCGAAAAGGGGAGGCTTTAAGGGATGCTGGTGAAATTGCTTCTCATCGTCATTCTGGGTTTGATCTCCATCTTCTGCTGGCTCTCCCTAACCAACCACCTTGGAGTGGAGTTCCGTTTCTTCGGAAAGGTCATCCCCACCGACCTCTCCACCCTCATGATCACCTCTTTTATGCTGGGTGTCATCCTCGTTTTTATTATTACCCTGGCAAGGGATATTAAGAAGGCGATCGAGGGCTACCGCCAATCGCGGAAAAGAAAGAAAGATCAATCGGTAAGGGAAGAACTAAGCAAGGGTATGGAGAATTTCCTCCGGGAGGACCTGATTAAAGCAAAGGCCCACTTTACCGAGGTCCTGAAGAGCGATCCCTTCCAAAAGGACCTCTATCTGAAACTCTCGGAGATCTCCGTCAAAGAAGGCAATGATGAAGAGGCTCTGCACTGGCTGGAGAGAGGACGATGGATCGACAATAAGAACGTGGGCATCCCACTGCGCCAGGCAGAGATCTATCAGCGCCTGGAGCGTCTGGATGAGGCTACCCGGACCTTAAAGCGCGCCCTTTCCCTGGATGAGTCCAATCTCGATGCATTGAAGCGTTTGAGAGAAATCTATCGGAACAAGCGAAGATGGGGAAAAGCGATCCGGGTCCAGAAATCAATCCTCAAGCTTGCCAAAGGAAAGCCGCCCGAGGAGGAGGAGAACTTCTTCTATTTAGGCTTGAAGTATGAACATGCCATGGATCTCCTAAGCCGGGGCGAAGAGGAAGATCTCGAAGCCGCCCTGAAGGAGGCCAAGGAGATCGTCGGGGAGGATAAAACCTTTCAACCCGGATTCGTCCTGCTGGGCGACATCTATCTCCGGATGGGAAAATGGGCTTCGGCGGGAAAGGTCTGGGGAAAGAGTTTCAGACGATTCAAATCAATCATCTTCATCCTCCGGCTGGAAGATCTTTATCTCGGTCGGGAGGACCCGAGCACCCTGCTCCGCATCTATCAAAGGACCCTGGAGGACGATCCCGAGAACTGGATGGTTTCCTTCTTCTATGCCAAACTCTGTTTAAGGTTGGAGATGCTGGATGAAGCTCTGGAGGAGATTAATACGATCAGTTTAAAACAAAAGGACTTCCCCGCTCTCCACAGGCTTCTGGCGGAGATTTACCTGCACAAGAAGGATTTCAGCCAAGCCGCCCAGGAGTTTGAGAAAACCTTCGAATTAAGCGGGACATCCTATCTTCCCTTCGTCTGCCAAGCCTGCGAAAGGGAATCGAAAGAGTGGATGGCCTATTGCCCTCAATGTCATCGGTGGAGTACATACACGATCAAGGAGGTGGAAAAGATCGCCCCCCTGCTTCCTCCCTCCCCTCCCTATCCGGATAGGGCCTTTTTCTCCCTCGAAGGAAGATAAAGAGGGACCTCCAAGATTCGAACGAATGCGTTTCCTAACGGATAGATTTCTCCGATTTTTATTCCCGCCTCAATGCCACTGCTGTGAGACCTTCTTAGAAGAAGGAGAGCAAGGGGTATGCCGGGGGTGTTTCTCGAAGATCCGGTGGATTGAGCCGCCTTTCTGCACGATATGTGGCGTTCCTTTTCTCTCGGGGGAGATCGAAAGCCACCCCTGCGGCGCTTGTCTGACCAGGAGAAGATATTTTACAATAGCAAGGGCTCTGGGATATTATGAAGGACCTTTCAGGGAAACGATCCATCGATGGAAATATGAAGAGAAGAACTGCCTCACCCGCTTCTTCGGAGAGAAATTGGCGGAGGGGTTCCGCCGTTATTGGGATGTGGAATCTTTCGATCTCCTCCTCCCCGTCCCTCTCCATCCTTGCCGATTGAGGGAACGGGGGTTTAACCAGGCCCTTCTTCTTGTGAGGGAGTTAAACCGGAGCACCCGAATCCCTTACTCGAAAAAGTTACTCAGAAAGAAAATACTCACTCCCCCCCAGGTTCACCTGAGCCGTGCGGAGAGAGAGAAGGCCGTGAGAGGGTCCTTCGATCTTCAAAGGGAAGAGGAGGTGGAAGGAAAGTTGATCCTCCTCGTCGATGATGTTTACACGACCGGTTCAACGGTCAACGAATGCGCAAGAGTGTTACGGAAAGCAGGGGCAAAGCAGATCGATGTTCTCACACTCGCCCACGCCATTAAAAATTTTTAAAGGGTTTACGGATTCGAGGGGTCGAGGGTTCGAGTGTCTTTAAAAAATTTTTGACCCCTGGAATTTTTGACCCCTGGAATCCTTGACCCCTTCAATCCTTTTTATCCGATAGAGAGAGATGAGCCATCATAACAAAAAATTCCTCCTTTGGATCACAATTCCCGTTGTCATAGCGGGGGTCCTTCTCCTTTTCTTGGTCCATTATCTATTCGACCCGGACCTCTACCGCAACATTGTTCAAAAAACGCTGACCTCCCAACTCGGCAGGCAAGTCGCCTTTGGGAAAACGAGCATCAGTTTCCGGGGCGGAATAGGAATCGCCTTCGATGATTTCCGGATCAAGGACCGTTCTCAATCCTTCGATCTCCTGCAATCGGGGAAGTTGATTTTAACCGCAAAGACCTTGCCTCTACTGAGGAGGGAGATCAGATGGAAACGCATCACCCTCGAAAAACCCATCGTTCGTCTCTCCCGGGACCGGAACGGGAGGTTCAATGTTTTCAATATTCCTTTAGACGGAGAGGAATTGAAAACCGGCCAGCCGTTCAGAGTTCAAACCGAGCAGAAGGTGATCGAGGCGCTCTCCACCCTCTTCGGAGGCTCTTTGTCGATTCGATCCGGGGAGATCTCCTTTTCGGATGAATCCTTTGGCTCTCCTCCCCTGCTGACGGAGATTCGGTCGCTCGATCTTGATATCTCTAAGATCTCTTTCGGCAATCCCTTTCCTTTTCACGTCAGCGGAAAGGTCATTCACGCCAAAAAAGAAGGGAGTTTCTCGATTTCCGGAACAATCGAGGACATCCCCCGGGAGATGGGTCTTTCCAGGGGCAGAGTCAAAGCCGATGTGGAAATAAAAGACATCTCGGTCTTTCACTTTTGGTCTTATCTTAAGCCCCTGCTTCCCATGGATAAGATTGCGGGAACCCTCCATCTGAAGGGCCGGTACCAGGGAGATCTCTCGGGACCTTTTGAAGCCTCTGCAAGGATCCGGTTCAAAGAAGTGATCTACGATCACCCAAAGGTCTTTGCCTATCTCTTCACTCCCCGATGGGTTCACCTCGACGTCCAGGCAAAATATGACAGGAATACGTTCGAGGTCCCCGGGTTCTCGGTCGAGCTTCCGGAGATCAAGGTGAAGGGGAAGGGCAGGATTTATGGAATCGGAACGGCCGGGATGGGCCTAGAGGCGGAGGCCTCGAGCGGTCCTTTCGACATCGCCGATGGCAGGAGATACATCCCTTTCCGGATCATCACCCCGACCGTTTCCGACTCTCTTTTCCGCGCAGAGGGAAGCGGTCCGGCACAGATCCTCTCCGTCAAACTTTCGGGGAAGATTCCAGAAATCGACCACTGCGACCGACTTGAAAACGCCCATACCCTTTCCGTTGAGATGAAGGTCAACGGCGCCCGCCTCAAGCTCCCATGGAACCTTCCCTCCCTTGAGGAACTGAAGGGGCACCTTCTTTTCAAGGAAGGCCATCTCCATTTGAAAGACGTGGAAGGAAAGGTCTTTTATTCCACGATCGATCGGGCCCATGGAGTCTTCTATGAACTCCTTCAGGTCCCCACCCTCGAGGTTCACGGTCAAGGACGCTTCCAGGTGGCGGATCTTTCCTCCCTTCTCAAGACTGATGTCTTTACGGACGACACGGAGACAACCGACGCGATTGGACCCATCACCTCGCTTTCGGGCAAGGCACAATATCAGCTCTCCGTCAAGGGGAAGTTGAAGTCCCCTCTCCGTTTTCAGCATCAGGGGATCTATCATCTCTCCAAGGTCCAGCTGACCCATCCCCGGATCCCGTTTCCGGTCTCCATCGGAGAAGGGAAGGTGGACCTCGCCAATGAGAACCTTCAGTGGTCAGGGGTAAAAGTGGAATTTGCAAACTCCGCCCTCCTGATGAGCGGCTTTTGGAGGAGGGAGGGAGCTTCCGAGGTGACCGCCAGAGGGAAGATTGATCTGAACAACCTTCTCAAGCTGTTTCAATCCTCTCTTTTTCCGAAAGAGACACGGCAAAAAACGGAAGAGATTAAAAACCTGTCGGGAACAGGCCAGCTTTCGTTCAGGGGAAGATGGGCCCCATCCGATCCACCCTTCTCCTATGAACTCGAATTTATCCCCAAGGAAGCTTCCCTCCTTTTAAAGGGATCCTCGCCTCCGCTTCTCTTCCGGGATGGATCTTTCTCTCTCTCCGGCCTCGGGGTCACCCTATCGAAGCTAAAGGTTCAATCGCTGAACTCCTCTTTCACCCTGGATGGAACGATGAGGCAGGGGGAGTTGAATCTCTCCACTTCAGGTGCGGTCGACCTGAAAAATATCCACGCCCTGCTCCAGTTCCCAATCTTTCCGGAATCGATACGAACTCAAGCGGAAGAGATAAAAGCTCCCGCCGGAGCGGCGGAAATTCGTCTGAACTTAGCCGGAAGGATGGAAGAAGGGATCCATGCCATCAGGGAAGGGGAGATTCGATTGAAAGGAATCTCTCTCCGACACCGGAAGATTCCTGTCCCGCTCTCCCAGATCGACGGTAAAATCCTCTTCCTTCCTCACCAGTTGCGATTCGAGGGATTGAAGGGGAAGATGGGAGAATCTTCGCTGACCCTGTCCGGCCTTTCGGGCCGTCCCACCTTCTCTCTTCATAAAGCAGGCGCCGCACCCATCAGACAGTTATCTTTCTCCCTCTCTTCCTCTTATCTGGACCTTGATTCCCTCCTTCCTGAGCGGGAGGAGAAGGCCCCGGCCTCTTTCGAGGCTTTCGGGAAATGGCTCTCAGGCTGGGCGTCGATCGAAGGCAAGGTCAATATCGAGCAGGGAAAGGTTCGAAACTTCCTTTATCGCGACCTAAGATTGGAGGCAAAGACGGTTGATGGAAAGTTGCTGATTCATCCTTTTCAAATGAAAGCAAACGGCGGCGACCTCTGGGGGGAGGGGTGGATCCAACCCTCGGACAGAACGATCCGGTTCGAGATCAAGCCCCGCCTTTCCCACATGGAAGCCGGACCCTTTCTCCGGACCCTTCTCAGAAAAGAGGAGGAGGACAAAGTCATGGTGAGCGGAAGGGTCTACGTCGATCAGGTGCAACTCAGAGGAGAGGGTGGAAACTTCCAACAAGTGAAAGAATCTCTCCAGGGTGATCTCAGGCTCGAACTGGAGAACGGGGTGATCGAAAGAGGAAATGTTCTGTCAAAGATCTTTTCCATCCTCAATGTCTCACAGATCTTCAAGGGAAGGCTTCCCGACCTCAGGACCAGAGGCCTCCCTTATCAAAGAATTTCTGCAAACATTGAGATTCATGAGGGGGTCGTCTTTACGGAGGACTTCCTGGTCGATAGCGATTCCATGAGAATCACCATCGTTGGCAAAGCCGACCTGGGTAAAAATTTGATTGATGCAAAAATAGGAGTTCATCCTCTCGTCACGGTCGATACGGTCCTGAGCAACATTCCGATTGCAGGGTATATCCTGACGGGAAAGGAAAAGGCCTTCCTCTCTTATGTCTATGAAGTGAAAGGAGATCTTGATGATCCGAAGGTCGAAGCCGTTCCGTTTAAAGCAGTCGGAGAAGGTTTGGTAGGCATTTTCAAACGTCTCCTTGAAACTCCTTTAAGGCCCTTCCGGAAGGACAACTCTTCAAAATAGTAGTAGGGGCGATTCATGAATCGCCCCTACAGAGTTGGAAAAAATTTTCAAAACAAATGTATTTTTTCACAAGCCCAATTTTCCCTTGACAAATAACAAGATGTTGTTGTAGTGAATAAAGGTCTTACTAAATATAGCCCATCATTATTCCAAACTTCGTCAAATCCCGCAAAAAAGGTGACCGAAAAATGGCCAATGTCATTGAAATGAAAGAAGAACGAAAAGATTTTAAAGAAGAATTCGAGACCACGGATATGGCCCTCTTCGTACGGACTTCCGAGGAGTCGATGAATGATTGGAACCGTCAGAGGATCGTCGATGCCCTTGTCCGGGAGACGTATGTCGATATCGATACGGCAAAAGAGATCGCCCGGGATGTGGAAGATCTCATTGTCACCTCCAAAATCAAAATGATCACCGCTCCCCTGGTTCGTGAATTGGTCGATACCAAACTGGTTGAAAGGGGACTGGAACAGGCCCGCAAGATGCACACCCGTCTGGGTATGCCCCTTTACGATGTGGACCAGCTTATCCTCCATCCTAATAAAGAGAATGCCAATGTCCCTCACGGGCCGGAGGCGACCAATCTCACCCTTGCAGAGAGGATCAAAAAGGAGTATGCCCTTCTCTCCGTCTTTTCACAGGAGACTGCGGATGCCCATATGCGAGGGGATATTCACCTCCATGATCTGGGTTTTGTGGATCGGCCTTACTGCAGCGGACAATCCCTCGAATATATCAA
Organism: Deltaproteobacteria bacterium; assembly: GCA_020059605.1. Taxonomy (GTDB): domain Bacteria; phylum Desulfobacterota; class BSN033; order BSN033; family UBA1163; genus RBG-16-49-23. The sequence continues at coordinate 5,014 of JAGVBT010000044.1, read as the reverse complement.
GCGGTTTGGCCTGAGCCTTCCCAACTCCATTGCCATGGCCAAACCCGCCAAACACCCGGAAGTGCTCCTGGCCCATATGGTGAAGTTTGCCGCCGGCCTTCAGAGCAATTTTGCCGGAGCCATTGGCTGGGACTCCGTGAATCTCTTCTTTGCCCCCTATCTGGTGGGCCTGTCGGATCGGGACCTGGAACAACTGGCGCAGATGATGATCTTTGAATTCTCCCAGCAGGCCGTGGCCCGAGGAGGGCAGGCGATCTTCACCGACCTCAATCTCTACTGGGAGATTCCCAAGCACTTTGAAAATGTTCCTGCCATCGGGCCGGGGGGAGAGAAAACCGGAAAGAATTACAGCGAGTACATGAAAGAATCGCAGCGCTTTGCATGGGCTCTGTTCAATGTCTTCATGGAAGGGGATGGATCCGGAAGGCCTTTCTTCTTTCCGAAACCCCTGGTCCATATTACGGAGAAGTTTTTTCAGACCCCCGGTCACATGGACTTTCTTCATCATATCTGTGAGGTTGCTTCTGCAAAGGGCAACACTTATTTCATCTTCGACCGCGGGGAGACAGCTAAAATCTCCGAATGCTGCCGCCTCAGCTTCAAACTCGATCAGAGCGACCTGGAGGATGCAAAGGAACCCTGGAAGATGCGTTATTGCGCCCTCCAGAATGTGACCCTCAACCTTCCGAGGATGGCCTACCTGGCCAAGGGGGATGACACCCGGCTTTTCTCGAAGCTGACGGAGTTCATCGAGGTAGCAATTAAAGCCCATTTAGAGAAGAAATCCTTCATTGAAAAGCTCCTCTCCGTCGGCGAGCGGGGACCTCTTGCCCTCTTAGCGATGAACCGGGATGGCTCTCCTTATCTGAGAATGCATCGCGCCAGTTTCCTCATCGGCATGGTGGGGTTGAATGAACTCGTCCAGGTTCATACCGGCAAGGAGATGCATCAGTCGAGGCAGGCCTTCAAATTCGGATTGAAGGTGATCGCCCACATGAAACTGCTGGTCGATAAGTTAAGTGAACGCTATGGAATGCACTTCGTCCTCGAACAGACTCCTGCTGAATCGACCGCCTACCGTTTTGCCAAACTGGACCTCCGGTTTCATTCCCCCCAATCGGGCCACATCGTCAAAGGGGACATCTCGAAAGGGGAAGTCTATTATACGAATTCGACCTATCTGAACAACTCCGCAGTGATCAATCCCATTGAGCGGGTGAGACAGGAGGGGCTCTTCCATCCCCTAATCGAGGCCGGCGCATTGACCCACATCTGGCTGGGTGAGACAAGACCCTCCAAGGAGTCTCTGGCCAATTTCGTGATCAAGACGTTTCAGAGGACGCAGAATGACCAGATCGCTTTCTCACCCGAGTTCACCACCTGTAACGTCTGCAATCGAACGAGCCGTGGTCTCCGCTCCTCCTGCCCATACTGCGGGTCTCAGGAAGTGGACGGCATCACCCGAATCACTGGCTACTTCACCAAGGTCTCCAGCTGGAACAAGGGCAAGATCGGTGAACTGCACAATCGTTACAGAAATCAGGCCTACATCGAAGACCAAAAGGGAGAAACCGTTCTGATGACCGGATAATCGTTGGCATGAGGTAAAAACCCCTTAGGTTAGGGTTACGAAGCCCCTGCCTACCGGCAGGCAGGCGTTTCGGTTACCGGTAACGGTTACGTGAAAAGAATTAAAAAGACAATAAACGTAGCCTTTTATTAATGATACGGGCTTCGTTGCCGTTACCGTTGAATGATATCATCTACTTAATAAAGGAGAAACCATGGAACTGATTAAAATTTTCGTCAAAGCAAAATGTCCGAAATGTCCTGCCGCCAAAGAGATTGGAATGGAGTTAAAAAGGGAGGGTCTGCCGGTTTTGCATTACGACCTGGACACGATCGATGGGCTGGCGGAGGCCTCTTTTCACAGCATCCTTTCCACCCCTTCTCTCATCATCGAGGATGAGGAGGAGAGAGAGATCGTTAGCTGGAGAGGCATGGTTCCGACCCTTCAGGAGGTCAAGCAGCACCTGTTGGGGACCCATCTTTCATGACGAACCCGGTATGAAAGATTTCAGAAGATTCAGGAGGTCTATATGGAACAAATGAAGATCGTGGATGGGTTCCGCTTTCTTCCGCCCGGATTGAAAGCCTGGGTTAAGACATTTATTCCCGATGAGGAGTATGAGGGAACCATTCCGTGGACGCCGATGAAGAAGCCATTGAGTCAGGCGACCCTTGCTCTTGTGACCAGCGCCGGTATCAGCCTGAAAACGGATCCTTCCTTTGATATGGAGAGGGAAAGAAAGGAAATCTTTTGGGGCGACCGTTCCTATCGAATTATTCCGAGGGGAACAACTGAAAACGATATCGACGTCAACCATCTTCATATTAATACAAAATATATTAAGCAAGATATCAATGTGATGCTGCCACTTTCACGAATGTCCGAACTGGAGCAGGAAGGGAGGATCGGTTGCCTCGCCCCTTCCTCTTTTTCTTTTTATGGTTATCAGTGGAAAAATAACGATTTTTTGAAGGAGGCCATTGAACCGATTTCAACACATATGAAAACCGAGAAGGTGGAGGCGGTCCTTCTCACCCCAGCCTGACCTTTCTGCTGCCAGTCCGTTGGACTGGCCGCCAGGATCTTTGAAGAAGCTGGATTTTCCACTGTGGTCCTCAGTCCGACCTGGGAATTTACAAGGGGTGAGGGAATTCCAAGAACAGCAGCCATTGAATACCCCTATGGCAGACCAGTAGGACAGATCGGAGACAGGGAAGGACAGAGACAAGTTCTTCTCGAAGCCCTTTCGGTTTTCGAGAAGGCCAGGAGGCCGGGAGAGGTTATTCACCTCCCTTTCACCTGGCCGGAGGATCCGAGAAAGGCAGACTGGCATCCGCCCGAAATGTCACCCTTGATTAAGCACTATTTGGAAGAAATCAGACAAGCGAGAAAAGGGTAATTACCGGTTCCCGATTTAAAAAAAGTCAAGTTCTCCTTCATCTTCTTTAGAGTAGTCCACTTTAAAATGGACTACTTGTCGTAATTGCGTATTCCTGCACCATCAAAGGTATGTCTGCCTGCATAGGTGGGTGAAATAGGAATTCCCCTCCTTTTCCTAACACCATCGCCCTTATTTGATCCACCAACTCAAAAGGCTGTCTTCGTTTTTTTGCTCTTTGCAGCCGCCTTTTTCATCATTTGATCTTTTTCAAAAGGCATTCTCAAACTTAAAGGCATCATCCCTCTCCCCGTATCTCATTTGTTATTATTGTATCCCACAAGAGGAATCTGGTCTGAATTTCTTCATACTCTTCAGAACAAGTTTAGCCGCATTGATCCCAGAGATGATCACCATTGGTATACCTCCACCCGGGAAGGTCCAGTGGCCTGCCTGATAAAGATTGGCAATGGGTGTTTTCTGACTTCGAATCCTTGAGAGTTCTTTTGCCGATAGGTACCAACCCATGGTAGCGCCGTGCCTATTTAATGTCGTTCTCTCGTATGTAATGGGTGTTGAGGCATCGCGAACCATGATATGACTGGACAGGCCAGGAATCACCTTTTCCGTGACGCCAATGATTTTTTGGGCTATCTCTTCCTTTATCTCGGCATAATGGGGACTTGTGTGGCCCCCATCTGTAAAGAGTTCGTACGGGGCAAAGGCAGCGATGGCGACGGTATGCTTGCCTATTGGGGCAAGCATCGGGTTCTTTATGCTATCTATACGGATCGCCATCCTCTCCTTTTCGATGTCAAATCCCTCTTCGTCTATCTCCTCCCATGGGTTTTTACGAATGGTGGGGTAGTAATGGACCAGAGCTCCATCAAAGCCCATCTGTGCCAGATCGAGATCTACACCTAAATAAAGGGTGAAGATCGGTGCTGAAATCTCTCTTTTTTGGAGCTTCCTTACGAATCGATCAGGTAATAGATGATTACCTATTAGATGTTGAAATGTTGAGTGACCATCCCCATTGGAGATGACATATCTGGATTGGATCTCCTCTCCTCCCTCAATCTGAACTCCCCGGGCCTTCCCTTCCTCAATCACGATCTTCTTTACAAGGGTATTAAAGGAAATCTCCCCACCGTAAGTCTTATAATATCTGAGAAAAAGCTTAGGCAAGGCCTCTACTCCTTTGTCTTTGATGTAATAAAAGTTCCCCTTTATGGCCCACATGATAGGACTTGCACAGGAAAAGATCGAGGAGCCCTTACGTGCACCAAAGGTGAGGAGGTATTTTAAGAGAGGGTCTTTAAAAAAAGAGTCCAGGACTTCTTGGCCCGTTTTGCCACGATACCGGAATAGTTGAGGTCTCTTGATAAATTTATATAATAGCTGAGACTTCTCTTTGAGGCTGATGAGGTCAAGAGATTTGATAGAAAGGCCCTCAATGTTCTTAACCAGCCTCTTCAATTCCTCTATGTATGCATGGATAGACAGCCTCTCCTTGGGAAAGTGGTGGATTAAATCCCTTTCGAACCGATCCATATCCGTGGAGAGGGTGAGATGGAAATGAGGGGTAATGATTCGGCGCTGGGGGTCCTGCGGACAAAATTCGATCTCAGGAGGAAGGCCCAAGGTCTGGAAGGCCTCTTGCATCTGGCTATTGGGACCAAATTCATTGAGGTAATGGACAGCGGGTGCGAAGGTAAACCCATTGCGCTTGAAATTCACACAGTAGCCGCCAGGTTTTGAGGATTGCTCACAGATCAGTACCCTGAGCCCCTCCTTAGCCAAAAGGGTGCCGCAGCTCAGTCCTCCCATCCCAGCACCGATGATTACTGCATCGTATCTATTAATGTCCATCATCCTTCTTCTTCCAAAACATTGAAGGGATTGAAATAGCAAACGGAATCACATTATACCAGATTCATGACCCAAGTGTAATAATAAGAGTGGTATCGGTCATGTCAAGCTTTTTGTGTAAAAAGGAAGAGGGGAATATGAGATCGATTGAAATGACCGGCTGAAAGACTCTTTTGTGGCCCATAGTCTAACCT
>JAGVBT010000092.1 GCA_020059605.1 Deltaproteobacteria bacterium | reverse complement strand
TTGGGAAGCGTCTTATTATCCTTTGACAGGCTGCTTCCCGGCAAGCCGCCCACCCGACCGCCCCTCCCCCTTTTCAAAAAGTCGGTTTTTTCATATTACAACACAGTCTCTTCACCAGGGGGGAAGGAGAATAATGAACAAAATGTCAAATAGTGGAAAAAAATCAAGCAATATTATGATAAAATGGAAGAAAATGGCAGGCTGGCAATTCTTCAATAAAGCTAAAAATTTCATACGGTTAAATTGAATTTTGTACATATTGTATGCAACTTATTGAATCTGGTATGTTTTTTGCTTTTTTAAGTCATCGTGAAAGAGAAAGACAAAAAAAGAATCATTTTACTTCTCCGATGGACAGCCATCATTGTCACTTCCTATCTGATTCTCCTTGGAAGAGGGAAGGTAGCGGATCCAAATCTCAGCCATCTTCTTGTTTCGGGGTACATCCTTTCTAATATCCTGCTTTCTTTTTTCCCGACCTCATGGTTTTCTAATCCAAGATTTTTCTACCCACTGGTAATTGTGGATACGGGGATTGTCTCATTAGGAATGTATCTTTCAGAGAAGATGGTCACCGACTTTTATCTGGTCTTTTTCATGATCATCATCTTTGCCTCGATGAGTCGGAGTTTCAAGTTACTCATGTTTATCGGAGGGGCAACCGCACTCCTGTATGGATTTCTCCTTTATTCCTGGGGCCTGTTGATTTCCGAACATGGAAGCAGTTATGCACTGCGCATCCCTTTTATTTTCATCATGACCGCCTTCTACGGATACCTCGTTCAAACCTTAACCAGGGAGAAACGACAGGCTCTCAGCATCTCGGAGGATAAATATCGAGGCCTGTTTGAAAATGCAAACGAGGGAATCATTATCCTCAGGGATCCTTCCTTGCAGATTCTGGATGCGAACCGGGAGGTCGAGAAGACCACCCATTTTGCCAAAGCAGAATTGCTGGGGAAAGAGGTCTTTGACCTATGCGGGGCCGATGAAAAAGAGAAGGCGAAAATATTTTTTGATGAAGTCCTTGAAAAGGGAGAAGGGGGAACCGATTCCCTTTCTTTGCGGAAGAAGGAGAGCGCTTTTTTCGAAGCGGATTTGTCGATCAAAAGGATCGGCTTGGGCGAAGAATCCTTCTTACAGATGATCTTCAGGGATATCACCGAAAAAAGAAAACTGGAAAAGAAGATCATCGAGAGCAAGAGGAATCTTGAGGCCATCTTTGACGGGATTCGGGACCAGCTTTCGATTCAGTCTCCGGATTTTAAGATCCTTCGGGTGAATAAGGCCGTCATCGAGAATCATACCACGACCTTTCACGGCCTGATCGGAAGGAAATGCCACGAGGCCTATTATCAAAGAACGTCTCCCTGCGAAGGATGCCCTTTGTTGACAACCATGGAGACCCGGCAACCGGCCTCTTCCATTCTCAAGTTCCCGGAAAAAGAAAAAGTTCAAAAGATCTTTTCCTACCCTGTAACAGACGAAAAAGGGGACCTCCTCTATCTTATTGAATATGTTAAAGATGTGACAGAGGAGCAAAAACTTCAGGAACAACTTGTCCAATCCGAGAAACTGGCCGGGATCGGGATACTGGCTTCAGGGGTGGCCCATGAAATCAATAATCCCCTGAGCGGAATTATCGGAATGGCGGAGATCGCCCTGGAAGAGGAAGATCCGTCCCAGAGTAAGGGATACCTGACGGATATCCTGACCTGCGGCCATAGAATCGCCGAGATTGTCAACGGCCTGAGGTCCTACTCAAGGACCGCCAAGAGGGGGGATTTGGGACCCGTGGATGTTCAGGAGGTTTTGGAGACTTCCTTGAAAATGGTTCACCTGGCAACCAAATCCGTTTCCATTGAAGTGATTAAAAATTTTCAACCGGTTGAGAAAATCAAGGCCAACGCGGGCGAAATTCAACAGGTGTTTACCAATTTAGTAAGCAATGCATTTCAGGCGATGAATGGTGAAGGGGGAAGGTTAATCTTGTCGAGCCGTTCACTGGAAGATTCTGTTCAAATCAAAATAGGCGATAACGGCATCGGGATTCCCGCCAAACATCTCAACCAGATTTTTGACCCTTTCTTCACAACGAAGAAAATAGGAGAAGGAACGGGCCTCGGGTTAAATATCGTTTACCGCATCGTCACGAAATATCAGGGGACGGTCGAGGTTGAAAGCATGGAAGGGGTAGGGACTACTTTTACGTTAAAGTTTCCGAAATGGAGGGATGAGCTATGAGCAAGCGGATTTTGATTGTGGATGACGAAGAGGTGATCAGGAAATTTTTAAAAATCCATCTGAACAAAGAAGGATATGAGGTGACAGAGGCCGAGGATGGGGAGAAGGCAATCGAACGGGTCGGGAAAGGAAAATTCGATCTGATCATCTGCGATGTCATGATGCCCAAAAAGAATGGCTGGGAGGTCGTTAAAGAGGTGAAGTCAAGCCCGTTATCGAATAGGATTCCTATCATTCTCCTGACCGCCAAAAATGAAGACGCCGATATGTTCAAGGGATACGAACTGGGAGCCAATTACTACATGACCAAGCCCTTTACCAAGGCCCAGCTTCTTTATGGATTGAAGTTGATGTTTGAAGAAGCCCCATAGAAGGAGGGTTTGTTATCAAAAGATTACCGTGTTCTCACTCCCCTTTACACCCGCCCAATTAAATTTTATAATTTAGCTTGACCAAAAATCATGAAAGTCATAAAGTAATATGCCAGGCGCCTGTAGCTCAGATGGATAGAGCTACGGACTTCTAATCCGTGGGTCGGGGGTTCGAATCCCTCCAGGCGCGCCATGATACTTATCAATGCAAATTGCAAAATGAACAATGAAAAATTAACATTGAAATGAATTCGTTTTGAATTTTCCAATTGCTAATTGACCATTGTTCATTGACTTTTTTGCAATGGTCTTTTTTATGGTGAGTGTAGCTCAGTCGGATAGAGCACTGGGTTGTGGCCCCAGTGGTCGAGGGTTCGAGTCCCTTCACTCACCCCAAATGCGCCCGTAGCTCAGCTGGATAGAGCGTCGGACTTCGAATCCGCAGGTCGTCCGTTCGAGTCGGACCGGGCGCGCCAAGAAACCAAAGGTTTACTTTTAACAAATAAATAAACCTGTAACGTGTAACGTATTCATTTGTGGTATTGTGTAATTTGAGGGAGTCTTGTCTCAAATTTAGTGAGCCGTTAGCTCAATAGGTAGAGCAACTGACTCTTAATCAGTAGGTTGCAGGTTCGATTCCTGCACGGCTCACCAATCGCTCAGAAAAAGGATTGGGTGAAGGTTAGGGGAAGGGTGCCCGTTTGGTCTATGGGTAAAGGCAAGGGTTTAAATCATTAGCCCTAACCGGTTGACCTAACACCAAACCGGCCTCCCAACCTTTACCAATATTACCCTGCCTCCTCATTCATGGGTAAGATAGGGATAAGAAAACAGCCGGGGTGGCGAAATTGGAATACGCGCGAGACTTAGGATCTCGTGGTCGAAAGACTGTGCGGGTTCAAGTCCCGCCCTCGGCACCATGATCGGATTCCGGCAAGCCATCAACAGAAGGCAGAGATAAGGGTGAAAGGAAACTTTTCATGAATGTAACCATTGAGGAAATCAGCCCGGTCAAGAAGAAACTGAACATTGAGATTTCCGCGGAACAGGTGACCGGAGAAGTCGAATCTTTTTACAAGGAAGTTGGAAAAAAGGCAAAAATCAAAGGATTCCGGCCAGGCAAGGTTCCAAAAAACATCCTGGAGAGGTATTTTAAAGATTATGTGAAGACGGAAGTCGCCCAGAAACTGGTTCAGGAGACTTTTCCGGCGGCCCTCTCCGAAAAAGATTTCCACCCGGTCTCGGCCCCCGTGATCGAGCCCGGGGAATTGGAGATCGGGAAGCCTTTCCAATATTCATTGACGGTCGAAGTCAAGCCCGAGATCAAGATCGAGGGATACATCGGACTCCATATCGAAGGGAAGAAAGAGGATCCCAAAGAGGAAGAGGTAGAGGAAAGACTGAAAGGCCTCCAGAATCTTCATGCCCAGTTGAAAACGGTTCCGGAACTTAGGGCCGTCCAGCCGGGGGATCATGTTATCTTTGATTATGAGGCGAGGATGGGGGACCAACCGTTAGAAGAGGGGAAGGCGGTTGATTTTACCGTGGAGGTGGGAAGCGGGCGATTCATCCCGGCCGTGGAAGAGAAGATGATCGGCCTGAAACCGGAGGAAGAAAGAGAAATCGAGGTTTCCTTTCCGGAAGACTACGGATATCAGAAATGGGCGGGAGAAACGGTTTTTTTCCACGTGAAGGTGAAAGAAATCAAGGAGAAAGTTCTTCCCCCCCTGGACGATGAGTTCGCAAGAGATCTGGGGGATTACGACTCCCTTGAGGATTTAAAGGTGAAATTGAAGGAGGAAATCGAAAGGGAGAAGGCGTTGATGCTGGATCGGCAACTGAAAGATCAGATGATCGATAAGTTACTTGAAGCAAACTCCTTTGACATTCCGGAGAGTATGGTGGAGGAGCAGGCGAAAGCCCTCGTCTCGGATACCAAGATGAGATTGGCCACCCAGGGGATTGCACTAAAAAATTTGAATATCCCCGAGGAGAAACTCCAGGAGGATTACCGAGAAACGGCCCGGAAACAGGTTCGGACCTATTTAATCCTTGAGAGGATTGCGGCCCAGGAGGGAATCACCGTAACCGATGAGGAGGCAGAGGAGCGTCTCAGATCCATTTCCGAGAAAACCCATCAAAAATTCGATGTCGTGAAACGATACTATGAAAAGAATGAATTGATGCCCGGACTGAAAACAGGAATCCTGACCGATAAGACGCTGGACTTTCTCCTTGAAAAAGCAACCCTTTCAACCTGTCCGTAGGCAGGAATGACTTATGAGGAAGAGGAAGATGACATTGATACCGATCGTGATCGAGAAGGATGGAAGAGGAGAGCGGGCTTACGACATCTATTCCCGCCTTTTAAAGGAACGGATCGTTTTTGTCGGCACCGCCATCGATGATGATGTAGCCAACCTGGTGATTGCGCAGATGCTCTTTCTGGAATCGGAAGATCCGGATAAGGATATTCACCTCTATATCAACTCCCCGGGAGGGATCGTCACCTCGGGATTGGCCATCTATGATACCATGCAATATATCCGTCCGAAAGTCTCCACTCTTTGCATGGGGCAGGGAGCGAGCATTGCCGCCCTTCTGCTCTCTGCCGGGGAGAAAGGAAAACGGTACGCCCTTCCTCATTCGCGGATCCTGATCCACCAACCCATGGGAGGATTTCAGGGGCAGGCCACGGATGTTGAAATCCAGGCGAAGGAGATCCTTCGGCTCCGGGAAGAGTTGAATGCCATCCTGGCCAGGCATACCCAACAACCCTTGGATAAGATTCAAAACGACACGGAACGGGATTTTTATATGAATGGCCAGCAGGCCAAAGAATATGGTATTATCGACGAAGTGGTGATCCAGCGTCCTGTTCGATCTCCGGGTTAATTCAAGGGGAGATCAGAAGGGAGAATGAGATGAAGTCCAATGGGGGAAGCTACGGGAATGTGCTGCACTGCTCTTTTTGCGGTAAAAGTCAGGATGAGGTAAGGAAACTCATCGCCGGCCCCACCGTCTATATTTGTGACGAATGCATCGAACTCTGCAATGAGATTATTGCGGAAGAGGCCGAGGAAAAATTCGTTCCCGGGAAGTTGACCGTTCCGAAACCCATGGAGATTAAAGCCAAGCTAGATGAATATGTGATCGGTCAGGAATATGCTAAAAGGATTTTATCGGTCGCCGTCCATAATCACTACAAGCGGATCGACTCGAGGGTTCTTTCGGGAGAGGTCGAGCTCCAGAAGTCGAATATTCTCCTCATCGGGCCTACGGGTTCCGGGAAGACGCTCCTGGCACAAACGTTGGCCAGAATCCTGGATGTTCCGTTCACGATTGCCGATGCCACCTGTCTCACGGAGGCCGGGTATGTGGGCGAGGATGTCGAGAATATCATCCTGAGCCTCCTCCAGGCGTCGGATTATGATATCGAACGCTGTCAGAAAGGAATCGTCTATATTGATGAGATCGATAAGATTTCGAGAAAGTCGGATAGCCCATCCATCACCCGGGATGTTTCCGGAGAGGGGGTCCAGCAGGCCCTGCTCAAGATCATAGAAGGGACCGTAGCGAGCGTTCCCCCGAAGGGCGGGCGCAAACATCCTCAACAGGAATTTATTCAGATCAATACGACGAATATCCTTTTCATCTGCGGAGGCGCTTTCGTCGGGCTGGAAAAGATGGTTGAACAGCGGATCGGGGGAAAGACATTAGGGTTCGGGGCGGATATCAAGTCCAAGGAAGAGCGGGATACGGGGGGATTGCTCAAGGAGGTCCAACCCGAAGACCTGCTAAAGTTTGGATTGATCCCAGAATTTATCGGAAGGCTCCCGGTGATCGCCACCCTTTCGGAGCTCAGCCTGGAAGCCCTGGTGGATATTTTGAAGAAACCGAAGAATGCCCTCGTCAAACAGTATCAGAAGCTTTTTGAATTCGAGAATGTGAAACTCCGATTCACCGAGGGAGCCCTGGCATCCATAGCCAAGGAAGCCGTCAAGAGGAAATCCGGCGCCCGGGGGTTGCGGGCGATCATGGAGAACACGATGCTGGACGTGATGTATGAGCTTCCCTCTCAGCCCAACATCCGAGAATGCATCATCAGTGAAGAGGTGGTTCTCCATCACGAAAGCCCGATCCTCCTCTATGAGAAAGAGGCCGGAGCCGCCTGAACTTGACATTGAGAAGATGATTCCATTAGATTACATTGAGGCTGGATAGCTTAGCAAACACAAGGAACGGAATAGGGGGGCGGATAGCTCAGTTGGGAGAGCGCTGGCCTTACAAGCCGGAGGTCGCAGGTTCAAGCCCTGTTCCGCCTACCATCCACCAGGAGGAAATTCGAAGCACGAAACTCGAAATTCGAAACAAATGTTAATGTCCAAAATAATAATGTTCCAAACAAAGGATTAGGATTTTGAAGTTTGGATTTGGGAATTGTTTCGTATTTCGATATTCGGATTTCGAATTTGTTAAAATACAAGGGGGCGTAGTTCAATTGGTTAGAGCGTCGGCCTGTCACGCCGAAGGTTGCGGGTTCGATCCCCGTCGCTCCCGCCAAGTTTGAATGCCTGCCTGAGAAGGCAGGCATTCTTGCATGTGTTCATGGCATATTTTTTAAATTTTGGAAAGCCAGAGGAATGGCAGTAATTACTTGGGCCACGCGAAAGAGGTTTTCTTATGAAACGTATTAGATATGGAGCGCTACTGATTCTGTTTCCGCTTATGCTCGGCGCTCAACCGGCCGGTGCAGAGGCCCGATTTAAAAAATTTACTCCGGAGGAAATCAAGAACATGTCCGAAACCAGAGCCATCATCGAAACAAGTTTTGGAAATATCGAGATCCAATTTTTCCCTGAAGTTGCCCCCACCCATGTGTCCAGCTTTATCGAACTGGCAAAAAAGGGATTTTATGATGGCACCACATTCCATCGCGTTATCCCGGGATTCATGATCCAGGGCGGGGATCCCAATTCCAAGAGCCCGGAGCGGTCCAAGCACGGAACGGGCGGGCCCGGCTATACGCTGAAGGCGGAGTTTAATGACAAAAAGCATAAGCGAGGCATTCTTTCCATGGCAAGAGCCCAACATTCGGACAGTGCGGGATCGCAGTTTTTCATCTGTGTGGCGGACGCTCCCTTCCTCGACAGGAAATATACTGTCTTCGGGGAGGTTGCCTCCGGCATGGAAGCTGCTGATAAAATCGTCAGTCAGCCGAGAGACAAAGCGGACAATCCCACCGATCGGATTGAAATGAAGATAAAGATTATGGAGAAATAGCTTTCCCATGGATTTCACAGGGGTTCTCTCCCAATCATTGAAAAGGGGTCAGCAGGGGCTGCTTTCCCCTTTTTTATAAAAATGTGCCAGAATACCCCCCAGCTCTGCTGGGGGGATGAATGGCATTCCCTCTCCCCTGGGGGGAGAGGGTTAGGTCGCTTCGACTCGCAA
>JAGVBT010000035.1 GCA_020059605.1 Deltaproteobacteria bacterium | reverse complement strand
TCGAAGGGTGCGTCCCGCAGCCATTCATGCTTCGACAAGCTCAGCACGAACGGCTGGGGTTCAGTCTCGGTGTCTATACAATTATGGACTGATTAGTAAGTGTTGTATTGATTGTTGCGATATAAATAATTGCAGATATTGTACAACGGGAGTGAGGATTATGTGTGACTGTTATAGTATGATTTGTAAATGTAGGAAGTTCTATGTACCAATCCATATCACTGACTTTGCCTATCCAAGAGCAATTATCAAACAGGCATATTGTCCTTATTGTGATTATCTTGGTCCAAAGGCAGATAAAAAAGAATACCAAACTAATAGTGATGGGGAATTTGTTATTGATAATTACCTATTTCATTGTGGTGTTACTAAAGGGGATGAGATAGAAACAAAGATAAAGATTTTATCTAAAAGAGCCAATGGATTCTTTGCATTAGTATTTGATAAAAGACATAAAGAATATAAAGATGCGAGTCTGTTTTTAGAAGAGGATGTTGGTTTTAATGGCAATCCTAACGATGTAGAGAATGTGCTCCCAGATTGCTATCGTTATCAATGTATGAACATTGAGGAAAGGAAAAGGCGAGATGGATTCCTTAGGCGCCTCCTCCCTGTAGATTATTGCGTGGTATACAGAAAGGAAATTTGGAAGATAAAGAGGCCGTTAAAATACGATTGCAAATTTGGTAAACCCCAAAACCAAAACTTTGAGGTAAAAGGAAATGGACAATGAAGATGAAAAAAGGGGATAGAGAGATAGAAGGTCACATCTTGAGAAATAAGGATAATGCCCGCAACGGCAGATAACACAGGCCAAAAGATGAACATCTAAATGCTTTTACACTTCTTTTGGCCTTGAACATTAGCTGCTCCCTAAATTTGGAGTACGATTCGACGAGTATCAGGGAGGGAGGAGAAATGAAGATGAATCCGCTTCTGCAACGTATTTCCATTGACCCAAATGTCTGCTTCGGCAAACCCTGCATTCGTGGCACTCGAATCTGGGTATCCCTACTTCTTGACTTTCTGGCCAACGGGATGGGGATTGAGGAAATTCTCGCAGAATATCCTCAACTGACGGAGGAAGATGTTCGGGCTGCCATCGCCTACGGAGCCGAGATGCCCCGAGAACGATATGTTGAACTCCCAGGCGAGGCGACAGGATGAAGTTCAAACTCGATGAGAACTTCGGAATTCGAACTCAGCAACTTTTCCGCGCTGCAGGGCACGACGTTCAAACGATCCGTGGCCAAAGGCTACAGGGATGTTCCCGTTTCAATCTTGACAATCCCTTGAAATTCCTTTAGTTTTCTTACGATGTCAAACCGATTGGTCCTTGCCTCGAAATCTCCCCGAAGATATGATCTACTAAAGCAACTGGGTCTTGATTTCGAAGTGATTCCGAGTAAAATTGAAGAAGGTTTCGCCCCGCACGAGCCCCCCCGGGAGCATGTGATTCGATTGGCAGAGGCAAAGGTGTTGGATGTGGGGAGTCGATTTCCCGAAAACTGGGTGATCGGGGCCGATACCATTGTCTATGTAGATGACATCATTTTAGGAAAGCCGAAGAGCCGGGAGGAAGCGATGGATATGCTGAAGCGGCTCAGCGGGAAGGAGCACCGGGTTTTGACCGGCATCTCCGTCCGGCATTCTAATAAAGGAAAGGGTGAGTGTGAAGCAGTTGAGACCGCAGTGAGGATGAAATCCCTCAGTCAGGTTGAGATGGATTGGTATATCGGAACAGGGGAGCCTTTCGATAAGGCTGGGGGATATGGCATTCAGGGGATCGGATCATTTATGATTGAATCGATCAACGGATCTTATACGAATGTGGTTGGTCTGCCCCTATGCGAGTTGATTCAGATGTTGATTCGGCTGAAAACCATCACGATTTCGGAATGCGGCCTCCGGCTCAGAGAGCCCTCTGGCTCGGAGAGATTGCGGATTGCGGAATGATTGAAAAAATGTAGCGCCCTCATTTATTGAGGGCGGGCAAGACGTCGGCAATGAATGCCGACGCTACATTTGATTTAAAATATTTATGTCAATTATACGAGAAAATCTTTTAAGGGTGATGGAGAGGATCGAAAGGGCGGCCCGAAGGATCGGAAGAGATCCAAGCGAAGTCACGTTGGTGGCTGTCTCCAAAACCGTGGAGTCTGCTCGAATCAAGGAGGCAATTGAAGCGGGCGTCTCCATTCTGGGCGAAAATTATGTGCAGGAAGCACAGAAGAAGATTGAGGAGATTGGCCGGTCAATTGCCTGGCATTTTATCGGGCATCTTCAGTCTAATAAGGCGAAGTATGCAGTCAGTCTCTTTGATATGATACACTCTCTTGATAGCATCTCTCTGGCTGGAGAATTGAACCGGAGGGCCGAAAAAGAAGGCCTGACGATGAACGCGATGATCGAGGTCAACCTCTCTGGGGAGACCACCAAATTTGGAACGGAAGAAGAGAAGGCATTTGATATCGCCCGAAGGGTTCTCAATTTCAACCACCTTACTCTGGTGGGATTGATGACCATGCCACCTTATTTTGATGATCCGGAACTAAGCCGGCCTTATTATATCCGGCTGAGAGAGTTGAAGGAGAAGATGATAAAGGAGGGCATTCCATTGAGGGAGCTCTCAATGGGAATGTCGAATGATTTTGAGGTGGCCATCGAAGAAGGGGCGACCTATGTAAGGGTGGGAACAGCAATCTTCGGAGAAAGGAAAAAATGATAGAGGGTTGAGGACCGTCCCGCAAGGCGGGACTAAAGGAGCGGGGACTCATATCCCCTCGAGGACCGACCTTTGGTCTCGAGGCTAGAGGCAAAATCGCCTAATGCCTCAAGCTTGCCCCGTGGAATAGTGAGTTGAGAAGCATAGGATGAGTGGTTGGTGAGTAAAAGACTCCCCTGAGGCATGGTAGCAGTAAGTCCTTTATTCCACAGGGCGAGCGCTCCTCAAGCCCCGAAGGGGCGGTCCTTTGCTTCTTGCGGCGAAGCGGTCGGCCAGGAGTTCCATAAAGCGAGGCTTAGCAAAATGAATAGAAAGATAGTTATATTAATCCTCCTCATCTTACTCCTGGCCTCGGGTTGCGGCCAGAAGGCGTTGCCGGTGCCGTGGTCAACGGTCGTTCCCAGACGAATTGTCGACCTCGAGGCAAAGCCAAGGGAAGAGCGGCTTCTTTTAGAATGGACACTTCCTAAAGAGAATACCGACAAATCCGTCCTAACGGATTTGTCGGAGTTTAAGGTTCTCCGTTCCGAAGGGGACCTGATCGGAGAGGAATGCAGGGGTTGTGGAGAGAAGGCGAGGGTGGTCTTCGAGGCAAAGCTCGACGAGAAGGGGGGGGACAGGGGGAAGCGGATGTCGGTTTCCTTTGGGGATCTGGAAGCGAGAAAGGTCTATGTTTTTCAGATCGTCACGACCAACCGGAGAGGATACCCGGGTTCACCTTCAAATCCCATCACTGTCTTTTGGGACTATCCGCCTCATTTCCCAAGAAAAGTGGAAGCAGACATTGGAGACCGGAGGGTGGATCTCTCCTGGGAGCCGGTATTTAGCGCTACAGGCTATAATATTTACCGGAAAGGAGAGGGAGAGGAATTTCCAATCCAATCACTAAACAGGGAACCCCTGACAGGTACCCGCTATACCGACCTGGGTGTGGAGAATGAAAAGAGATACATTTATTCGGTCAGGGCGGTAAAACGGGTCGTCAAGACCGATGTGGAGGGAAAAGGTTCTATAAACCTTCCCGTCATGCCAATGGACCGGATTCCCCCTGGTTCTCCTCTCAGCCTGGTTGCCATTCCTCTGAAGAGTGGCATGGAGCTGAACTGGAGAAAGAATAGAGAGCCCGATCTTTTAGGCTATAATATTTACCGGAGAAAACCCGGAGAGAAAGAGTTTGTGCGGCTAAATCCCGTTCCCCTAACACAAGAGACCTATCTTGATACGGGGGTCCAGATCGGACAGGATTATGAATATGCTGTGACCGCCGTGGATAACTCCCCGCGGCAGAACGAAAGCCCCCTTTCCGAAGAGGTGAGGGTGAAATACCAATACTAATTATCAATTATCAATAATCAATGAGCAATGACCATTGGCCATTGATAAATGGTAATTGAAGGTGGAGTTATAGGATGCACTACTTCGAATATATAAAGGGGGAACTTCACTGCGAGGGGATCCCCATCAGCAGGATTACTGAAAAGGTGGGAACGCCTTTCTATCTTTATAGTTATAAAACCCTGGTGAGGCATTTCAACGTTTTTAATGAAGCCTTTCAAGGGATCTCCCATCTTGTCTGCTATTCAATGAAGGCCAACTCAAATTTAGCCCTGATCCGGCTTTTTGCCAGCCTCGGCGGAGGGGTCGATGTCGTCTCCGGAGGGGAGTTGTACCGGGCCCTCAAGGGAGGGGCAGACCCACGGCAGATCGTTTTCTCGGGAGTCGGAAAGAAGGAGGAGGAAATCGAGTTTGCCCTCAAGTCGGGTATCCTCATGTTTAACGTTGAGTCCTCCATGGAACTCCGGGCGATCGATGGAGTGGCAGGCAGGATCAATAAGAAAGCCCCCATTGCCATCCGGGTCAACCCTGATATCGATGCCAAGACTCACCCCTATATCACCACGGGGCTGAAGCAGAATAAATTCGGCATTGATATCCTACGGGCGCCCATGGCCTATCGACTTGCCTCTGAGTTACCCAACCTAAAGGTTGTGGGAATCGACTGCCATCTGGGGTCTCAGCTGGTGGAGGTGGAGCCCTTTGTGGATGCCCTGAAGAAGCTTAGGCGCCTCGTCGATAGCTTGAGAAAGGAAGGGATGGAGATCCGCTACCTGGATTTGGGGGGAGGCCTTGGCATTACCTATAACGATGAAGAACCTCCCGACCCTGTGGAATATGCCTCCAGCATTCTGGATCAAATTCGAAGTTTCGATTGCACGCTTATCCTGGAACCGGGCCGTGTGATCGTCGGAAATGCCGGTATCCTGGTCTCCCGGGTGCTCTACACGAAAGAGAATGAGGAGAAACGTTTCATCATTGTGGATGCGGCGATGAACGATCTGGTCCGGCCGAGTTATTACGGGTCCTTCCATCAGGTTCTTCCCGTGAAAAAAGAGAATAGAGAAGAGATCGTGGCGGATGTGGTCGGCCCCGTTTGCGAATCGGCCGACTTTTTAGCCAAGGGGCGGAAGATTCAAAAGCTCCATCCGGGCGAACTTATTGCCGTGATGAGCGCAGGCGCCTATGGGTTCTCCATGTCCACGAATTATAACTCGAGGCCCCGTGTCGCAGAGGTCCTTGTCCGGGATGACGAGATGCATGTGATCCGAAAAAGAGAAGGGTATGAGGATCTGATCAGGGGAGAAAAGATACCGAAATTCCTTTTGGAATCAACCCTAAAGGGTTGAGTTACAGAACGTTATAGGCCAGTTAACTCAAGGCGTTGCCTTGACGCATGCTGGAGGCAGTATGAAGATTCCTTTTATGAAGATCAGCGGCAGCGGGAATGATTTTATCCTCATCGATCATCGAAAACCTATCATCGATGTCAATCGCATGCAGGAATTTGCCCGGAAAGTCTGCCAGAGAAGGATCTCCGTTGGGGCAGACGGTCTTATTTTTATTGAACCTTCCGAGAAGGCCGATTTTAAGTGGCGTTTCTTTAATGCCGACGGAAGCGAGGCGGAAATGTGCGGAAACGGAGGGCGGTGCGCCGCCCGCTTTGCCCATCTTCAAGGAATCACAGGCCCGGCATTGACATTCGAAACTCTTGCAGGGACCCTCTCCGCACAGGTGAATGGAAAGAGGGTAAAGCTGGAGATGACCAAACCCCACAGCCTTAAGCTTGATGAATCCCTCGCGATCGACGGGGAGCTTCATATGCTTTCAAGCATCAACACGGGCGTTCCTCATGCCGTCCGGTTTGTGGAGGATCTCGAAACCGTCGATGTAGTCCGGACAGGAAGATTGATCCGGCATCACCCGCATTTTGCGCCAAACGGGACGAATGCGAACTTTGTTCGCCTGGGGAAGGGTTCCCAATTATCCATACGAACCTATGAGAGGGGCGTCGAGGATGAGACATTAGCCTGCGGAACAGGGACGGTTGCTTCTGCACTGGTTGCGGCCTTCAAAAATATGGTGACATCTCCGGTTTCCGTCAAAACCCGGGGAGGAGAGCTTTTGACGGTTTACTTCAAGATAGAAAAGGAAGAGGTCAAAAGCGTTTTTTTCGAGGGAGATGTCCACATCATCTATGAGGCCGAGATGTGGGAGGAGGCTTACGAATGAAAGAAAATATTAAAGCCATTGTCGTGGGAGCGGCAGGAAGGATGGGAATCCGGATCATCCACATCATCAGGGAAACGCCCTCCATGGAACTTTATCGGGCCATCGAGAGACCGGATCACCCCTCCATTGGGAAGGATATCGGAGAGGTGATCGGTTTGGGAACATTGGGCATCCCCCTGTCAGAAGGATTGAAAGAAAAGGGAGGGGATGTGATGATCAATTTCAGCAACCCCACCGCCTCTCTAGAGAGCCTGAAGTTTGCCGGGGAGACCGGCCTTGCCATTGTCATTGGCACAACAGGCCTTAACCAGGAACAGATGGAAGAAGTGAAAGCGCTTTCGAAGAATGTTCGATGCGTGCTTGCTCCCAATATGAGCGTGGGAATGAACCTGATGTTCCGGATTGTTCAGGACATTGCCCGGGTTCTCGGTCCGGATTATGATATTGAGATTCTTGAAGCACACCACCGCCTGAAGAAGGATTCGCCCAGCGGGACTGCGGTGAAATTAGGGGAACTGATTGCCGACGCCGTCGGGCGGAATCTCAGTCAGGTTGGAGTCTATGGCCGCAAGGGGATGATTGGCGAAAGGACAAAAGAAGAGATCGGGATGCAGGTCGTTCGGGCGGGGGATATCGTGGGAGAGCATACCGTTCTCTTCGGAGGAATCGGCGAGCGGCTGGAGGTCATTCACCGGGCCCACAGCCGGGACAACTTCGCACGCGGAGCCATCAAAGCCGCCCTCTGGGTGGTGAGCCAGCCCAACGGTCTTTATGACATGCAGGACGTATTGGGGTTGAAGAAATGATGAATTACCAATAGCCAAATTCCAATAACCAAATAATCACTAAGTTTTTAATAACTGAAACATAGAATATGGAGTTCTTCGTGTACGGTCTTAGAAATAGTTTTACAGTTCTGTCATTCCGGACTTGATCCGGAATCCAGTCAATGGCCCTGCGGGAATAGGGAGCCATGTGATTAATACCTCCGGATTCCTGCTTTCTCAGGGATGACATTTTTTAACGTTTAATTTCTGTTTTGGTTCTTTGGTCATTGGTTATTGGAATTTATTTGGAGCATGTGATTTGGTGATTGGTTATTTAGAGCGAGTCTATTTCCAAGAAGCGAGAGGAGCAGCACAATGAAGATTGTCAGATACCAAGATGGACCTAAAATCAAGTGGGGTGTCATTGAAGAGGGGATGATTCGTGAGATGGAAGGGGACCCTTTTGGCCATTTCCATCTTTCTTCCGGGGCGAAGAAGCCCGAAGAGGTAAAACTGCTTGCTCCCTGCCTTCCTTCGAAGATCGTTGCCTTGGGTTTGAACTACCGGGACCATGCCGAAGAGGTGAAGATGGCCATTCCGGAAAAACCTCTCCTCTTTATGAAGCCATCGACCTCCGTCATCGGACCGGGCGATGCGATTGTCCATCCGAAGATGTCAAAGAGGGTGGACTATGAAGCCGAGTTGGCCGTGGTGATCGGGAAAAAGGCAAAGGCGGTCCCGGAGGAAAAGGCGGGCGATTACATTCTCGGATATACCTGTTTGAATGATGTGACAGCCAGGGATCTTCAACCCAAGGATGGGCAGTGGACGCTATCGAAGGGGTTTGACACCTTTTCGCCCATGGGCCCCTGGATCGTGACCGATATCGATTCCACCCATCTGGAAATTGCCTCTTTTCTCAACGGTGAGAGACGACAATATTCTAATACGAAAAATCTCATCTTTGGCCCGCATCGGTTGGTGAGTTATATTTCCAGCGTGATGACGCTTCTCCCTGGAGATGTCATTGCCACGGGGACCCCTTCCGGCATAGGCCGAATGTCCGTCGGGGACAGGATCGATGTGGTGATAGAGGGGATCGGCGCTTTAACGAATACCGTTGCGGCTGAGGAATAGTTGGAGGATTGGCCATGAATAGAAAGAGATCGATTGCACTCTATCGAAGGGCGCTTCAACTCATCCCGGGGGGAGTCAACAGCCCGGTCAGGGCCTTCAAAGCCATCGGCATTCCGCCCCTTTTTATCGACAGGGCAAAGGGGTCGAAGATCTGGGATGTAGACGGGAATGCATATATTGACTACGTGGGGTCATGGGGCCCGATGATCATGGGCCATGCCCATCCGAAGATTTTAACAGCCCTAAAAAAGACAGCTCCCAAGGGAACAAGTTTTGGCGCGCCGACTTCTCTGGAGATCGAATTGGCCAACGAGGTGAGGAAGGCTTTTCCTTCGATGGAGATGGTCAGGATGGTCAGTTCCGGAACAGAGGCGGTGATGAGCGCCATTCGCGTGGCGAGGGGCTATACCGGAAGGGACAAAATCCTCAAATTCGAGGGATGTTATCACGGCCACGGGGACAGCCTCCTGGTCAAGGCAGGCTCCGGTGCGGCCACCTTCGGGATTCCGAACAGCTTCGGCGTTCCGGAGGATTTAGCGAGGCATACCTTAACGGCTCCTTATAATGACCTGGAAAGAGTTCGAATTCTGGCCAACCAGTTTCCGGAGCAGATCGCCTGCATCATCGTGGAGCCGATTGCCGGTAATATGGGGGCGATCCCTCCTGGAAAAGGATTTCTGGAAGGGCTGAGAAGAATCTGCGACGAGAGGGGGATCGTTCTTCTCTTTGATGAGGTGATTACAGGATTTCGGGTTGCTTACGGAGGCGCCCAGGAACTCTATGGGATTCAGGCGGATCTGACCTGCCTGGGAAAGATTATCGGAGGAGGACTCCCGGTAGGCGCTTATGGGGGGATGGAGAAGATGATGGAAAAGGTCGCTCCCGTGGGAGGGGTCTATCAAGCGGGGACACTCTCCGGAAACCCAATGGCCATGGCCGCCGGCATTGCCACCCTTGAGATCCTGAAGACGAAAAAGGTTTATAAAGACCTCGAAAAGAAAACGGTCTACCTCGCAGAGAGGATTTGTGAAAGCGCTGATGAGCGGAGTGTCCCGGTCGCGGTCAACCAGGTCACAGGAATGTTAACCCTCTTCTTTACGGAAGGGCCTGTGAGAGACTATGCCACGGCGAAGAAAAGCGATACGAAGCGATTTGCCCGGTTCTTTATCGAAATGATGGAACAGGGGATCTATCTTCCCCCCTCCCAGTTTGAGGCCTGGTTTATCTCATTGGCCCATACACAAAAGGATCTGGATAAAACCATCGAAGCCTGCAATACCGCCTTTAAAAAGATTTGATATGCCGGCTGATTGAAATTCATATTTTCAATTTGACACTATTCATACATTAAATACTCCGATGAAAGACGAGCGTCTCCGGATTCTGAATGAGAAGTTCCATTTCTCCGGTTTTCGAAAGTGGCAGGAGGAGATCATCGATACCCTCCTGAAAAGGCGCGATGCGGTCGTGGTCATGCCCACGGGAAGCGGCAAATCGCTCTGTTACCAGTTGCCGGCGTTGCTGCTGGACGGGGTGACGCTGGTCATCTCGCCCCTGATCGCCTTGATGAAAGACCAGGTGGATGGACTGGCGCAGCATCAAATCCCTGCCACGTTCATCAACAGCGCATTAACCCCTTCCGAGCAGGGTCAGAGACTGAGGGAGATCCGGCAGGGCAGACATAAACTGGTTTACATTGCTCCCGAGCGGTTTCGGAACTCCGGATTTATGGAGGGGATTCAATCCTGTCATGTTTCACTCTTGGCCGTTGATGAGGCGCACTGTGTTTCCGAATGGGGGCATGATTTTCGTCCCGATTACCTTCGTCTCAAAGGGGTGGCTGAAAAACTTGGACATCCGCCTGTTGCCGCATTGACAGCGACGGCCACTCCCGATGTCCGGCAGGACATCATCACCCAGCTGGGTCTCCGACAGCCGGTCACTTTCGTTGCGGGGTTTGATCGTCCCAATCTCTGTTTCCAGGTTAAGAGGGTGGTGGGTGAGGAGAATAAGATCGATGCCATTTTAACCCTGCTCAGGAAGGGATCACCAAAGGGAATAATCTATGCCGCCACTCGCAAGAATGTGGAAACGGCAACCCAGGCATTGATAGCCAGGGGCTACAAGGCAGGTGGTTATCATGCAGGGATGGAGATGGAAGCCCGTAAGTCTGTCCAGGACCGTTTTATGGAGGGGACCCTGCCGGTGGTGGTGGCCACAAACGCCTTTGGCATGGGCATTGATAAGGCGGACCTCCGTTTTGTCGTTCATTATGACATTCCCGGTTCCCTCGAGGCTTATTACCAGGAGGTCGGCCGTGGGGGCCGAGACGGAAAGCCTGCGACCTGCCTTCTCCTTTTTAATTACGCTGACACGTTCACCCAGGAGTTTTTTATCGACGGAAGTTATCCGGCCCGCGACATGATCGAAAGCATTTACCAGGTCATATGCGATATCGGTACGGATGAAATTGAGATGACCCAGAAGGCCCTGGCCAGCCGCCTCGGCCATACAAAATCGAATGACATGGCTGTCTCTTCGTGCCTGAAGATTCTGGAAAAAGCAGGCTACATTGAGCGCGGATCGGAAGGAGAGCATCAGGCCAAGGTAACACTGCGCACTGATCCAGAGGAACTTCAGCGACATGTTGAAGGAAAGGGCGGATCACAGAAGGAAATTGTCCATTATTGCCTTGATATCTTGAACGGATCCAAAGACAAGACCCTTGTTGTGGACCTTGATGTGATGGCCGGACACCTCAGCCTTTCCCAGGAGCAGTTGAAGCGGAATTTCTCTCTGCTCCATCAAGCGGGGACAATGGAATATCGCCCGCCGTTTAGGGGCCGGGGTCTGAAAATACTGTCGCGTGTTCCTGTATCCAAACTGAATATTAATTTCCAGGAGATTGAACGGCGGAGCCTTTTTGAGCGGAAAAAACTGAGGAAGATGGTGGATTACGCCTATACCGACCAGTGCTTGAGACGGTTCATTCTCGAATACTTTGGCGAACGGATGACCAAGGACAATTGTGAGAACTGCTCAGGCTGTCTCAATGAAGGCGAGACCCACACGGTCAGGACCCCTATCAGGAAGGAAAGGATTGCCAAGGAGAAACCTTCCAAGAAACCTCCGGAGACATTTCCGGAAGAATTGGACCTGCCCTGCCATGAGGATCTGTTGATCACCCTGAAGGAGATGCGTTTTAAACTTGCCCAAGCATCCAATCTCCCTGCCTTCGTCATCTTCCATGATCGTGCACTCAGGGCGATCAGCCAGCGACTGCCCATTACGACCTCTGAATTGCTTAGCATCAAAGGCTGCGGTGAGTATAAGGTGTCGGCTTACGGGAACCAGACCCTCGCAGTGGTGAGAGCTTATTTGAAGAACCATCCTGAAGCAAGGTCCTTGAGTCAGCCATTAAACAAGCCGACCGGAACTTTGACAAAACGGCCTGTCCTGAAGAACCCTTCAGGAGGAAGCACGGTTGAAATCACACGGATGCTATGGGAGAGGGGAGGGACCCTGGAAGAAATTGCGGAGAAACGGGGACTAACTCCATCGACGATTGCCGAACATCTTGTTCAGCTTATTGGTGAAGGACGGTCCGTTGACCTTAACCGGGTTCTCCCAAAGGAACGAATCGGTCTCATTGAAGAAGCAATCGTCAAGGCCGGAAGCCAACGCCTGGCCCCAATCAGGGCTATGCTCCCCCAGGATGTAACCTATGACGAAATACGCTTGGTGGCGGCCCAATATGTTCAGAATGGGAAAGGCAAAAATAAAAAAGGGGAGCCAATTGAAAAATAGCCGACCGACCATAAGTTGCTTTAGAACCAACGCAACACTCCTTCCGTCCTTTGATTCTATAGTCGGAATGGCTCAGAGTAAAACCTCTTATCAATCCCTTTCCTTTCAGATCCCCAAAGTTCATCAAGAAAATCAAGATAGCTGCCCAAATCCCGTGGTTCATGAGGCTGTGAATCGGCGATAGCTCCGAAGTCCTCTTTGGCAAGCGCTAAATCTTTCTCAAGATTGAGGCTTCTCTTTCTCTCTTTTGGTAAGCTCAAAGTATTTCTCCATTTGTCCATATTTTTCAAAGTACCCTTGAATCTCTTCCAAATCCAGTCCCGGCAGCTTCAAGAGATACTGAAGATCTGCCATTTCCCTGAAGGATCTTTCGGGGTCGTTTTTCATGGCAAAGGCCTTTAGGGCAATCAGATGCTCAGCTCTCACAACAGGCACCGATATGTCATCGAGAAGGAGTAATGGCCTGGTTTCCGAAAGGATGATATCAGCGGTTTCTCCTTCCACGTAAATGAAATCGATCCTTCCAAGATTTGCGAGAGGGTGCACATGATTGGAATAACCTGCCGAGCGATAGATCGTTTCATAACCAAGAGATTCCAAATGTGCGATGATCCTGCTTTGATGATCGCTTCGAACTAAAAAGTCCACATCCTGAGTAGCCCGCAAATATCCATAAGCCTTCAAAGCAAAAGCGCCAACGAGAGCGTAATCGATTCCCTCTTGTTTGAAGAAACCGATCAGAGTTCGGAATATTGTCTTAATATTCAAGGGTAAGTTGAATATACGAAAAAAGAAGTCGTGCGTCAATAAGAAAAATATCAAACGCACTGAGTCCCAATAGGGCATTTTTCTGTTTCCGGAAAGAGTGCGGATTGCCTTCACCCCGTTGTTGCATTGAAAACAGATGCTATCATCTGAAACACCTTGTCATTTCTTCTTCCGAAGAGTGTTCAACAGCCATTACAGGACTTCACTCTCAGTGAAGTCCAAAATAGG
>JAGVBT010000159.1 GCA_020059605.1 Deltaproteobacteria bacterium | reverse complement strand
TCAAAGATTTCCCTTTTGTCCTTTGTCTGCTCATCTCGCTATTTGAAGAAACTTATCGATCTCCTCCCAGGCGGCCGCGGCAGCCTGCGGGTGGTAACCAATGGTCCCGAATTCATAGAATGTCCTTGGCGGCAGTTCGGACATGTCAAATAAGCATCATTTCTAATGAACTCATTGCTTCCAATCGGTAGAAGTAACTCCCCTTCCCCCCTCTTATATTAAGAGGGGGGATATTCCTCCCTTTAAAATAATTCGATTAGATCCAAACATTGAGGGGTTACTTGACCTGCAGTGTCCCTTATTTATGATCCCACCAATTAGCGTGTGTCGTTCCATGCAACCTCGACACCCATCGTTACTTTTTTGGAGAAAGTGCAGTTATAAGTGCCTGGGTGAGCTCGGTATTGCATTCAGGTAAACCTTCACTTTGTGAAACCACTGGGCAAATGCCGCAAGTAATAATATTTCCATCTTGCACAACCCCCGAACCGCTATAGATCGCCCCGGTATATTTTGGGTTTCTAAATTGTCCATCAATTCGAAAGGCATATCTTTTCCCTGCTAAAACCTCTGCCTCTGCCAGCACATTGACGGAACTGTGTGATGCAGCCACAGGCTTTCCCTGAGTAAATGCTTGTTTAACGATCGATATGGCCTCTGGAAATACCGGTGTGCGTTCCCCGGAACCCATGCAAGCGATGATAACCCCTACATAGTCATCTACTTTCACATCCGATAACTTCAAATCGGGAGTAAAGGATACAGTTGAACTTTTGATGGGCAACCCATCAGTTGTGGCTGCCACTACCTTAAAACCTGCATTCTCAAGCATGCTCTTCATCACACTAACTTCTTTGTTAAGCACGGTATCTAAATAGTTTGGGTCTGCCACATTTGGCAAGATGAGAAGAACTTTAGGGGTATCTGCTGCCTTTGTAAGTCTGGAGGACATTAAAATACTTAAAGAGATCATTAAAATAATCATAATCCTCTTCATCTCTTTTCTCCTTTTTTTCTTAGATTGATTGGAAATATTCTCAAGGACACTTCCCATATTTTTCACTCCCTACCTGGTCAAAGAAATGTCCCTCATTTTCTTTAAAATCTTCTTTAGTGATTTCACGCCTTAAGCTCGATAACCCACTCACAAACCGAATCACCCCGGGGACGGGCCTTAACCAGAGTTGAAATCAGTTTTGGATTCATGGCTTTGACAAAACCCTCCCAATAATACCGGGAATGAGCAGAGCAAAGGTCATCAGTTATTTTTTGGGCTTGCATTAAATTCCAGAACCCACATTCAAGGCATTTCACCCTCGCTTTTTCCGCTGTAGCTTCTTCAATTTCATATTTTTGCTGGGAACCCCACCAAACAGTAATTATGGCCGGGATAATTGCAGCCGCTGATTTGGCGTCGTTGCCAGTTAAACCAAAGCGCTCTGCAAATCCCTTGCTCCGTACCCCTACCGCTGGAGAGCTCTTCATCGTATACTCGAGAAGTTTCTCCCGTCCCTCTGTATCTAAAAGTCTTTTAAAAAAAATGAATTGCCAAAACACTAATCCACCAGCAGCAGTACTCCAACGGGTTTCCATTGGAATTTTTTCCAAAGAGCCTTGGATAGATTGCCCCATGGCCTCTTTTGGATGGGTCAACGATGAACCAAGAACATACCCACCTGCTCCAATAGCCAGACCTTTTAGAAAGCCCCTTCGACTCGTAGAATGAATTTTGGTATTCATGGGTACCCTCCTTCCTTTTTAATAGATTTTGACTAATTTTAAATTTTTATGTATAACGATGACGGTTTAAACCGTGCCTCCTTTTGTGGCTATATGTAACTCGTTAAAATTACGTGACTATTTAAAATCCGATTGAGGCCTAAAAATGGATGAAAGACCCAGACAGCCCATAAAAATCGACCTCAGTCAGTCCAAACTCCATATCCATCTCAAACAAAAAACCGAGTTAACCCGCCGCCATTCGACCACCCCATCACACTAATCCGGTTTCGATCAACATAAGGAAGCCCAGCAAGATAGGATTTTGCGTCATAAGCGTCTTGAACACGCTGTGCGATTATAGAAAATAACAGGGAAACATCCCCACAAATACTTGACTGGCCACGCGGTCTGAAACTGTCTTCCCGCGGCCGAAGGCAGTGGGGTCAGACTTGTTTCTTGCTTTTATTGTAATATTCCTTTTCTAAAGGAAGGCAGGTGGTTCTTTTAATGTCAATAAACAAGTCTGACCCCAAGGTTAGGGGTTTGCCCCCTGCTGATTAATTTTCTTTCGGCGGTTCCTATTTCTTTTCTGTGGGGTAACCGGCTTTCAGCCATTCTTCCCACCCTCCCTTGAGTATCATTGGGGACCGGCTCACATTTCGGAACGTTGAATATGATTTTTAATATGAACCCGTTCCCAATTTCTTTTCATTTGGAAGGCAGAGTAAAGGTCATCGAGCCTTCAACAAAGCCATCTCCCCGCATTTCCTTTAATCCAGGAGAAATAGGCGCGACTCGTTTCCCCTTTGCAGTGATTGTTCCTTTGATCCCCTCAAACCGACCAGACCCTTTGACAATTTCACCAGTTATATCTTCCCACAAGGCAGTCTTACCGTCCGGTGCTGAAATGTTAATAAATTTATTTTTAGCTACGATTGTCGAACCATCCGCAAATGTGTGTGTTATGCAATTTTGAACAGGCCCTTTTCCTTTGTAAGATTCGCTTATGGCAGCACCTGAATAGGTGCTGATTTCTCCATTTTCCCAGAAAGTGAGCCCTCTAAATTCCGTTAAAAAATATGCCTGCCCCTCCATTGCCGGAATTGGCGACATTTCCACCCTTGTAAAATATATGACAATCCTGTATTTCCAAGTTTCTGCCCACGCCTTGTCTGGAAGCATCCAAATACTGATTACGAAAATTAAAACAATTGCCAATATTATCTTTCTCTTTTTCATGGTTTCTCCTCCTCATATAATATTTTTGAGAATTTGTTTGATGATCCACCTGGCCGATAAAAATTCTTCTCAGCTCTCAACTTCCCTTGTTTTCATCACCTCCCCCCCTCACCCCCGCCCTCTCCCCGTGCGCGGGATCTTCGACCCGACAGGGGGAGAGGGGGTATCCTTTGGATCTTTTGTTGAGGAGTTCAATATCTCCCAGAGTTCATCTAAGGAGTTAAAACCCCTCTTTCCCCTTTTACCTACTTCCTCTACAAGCCCCACAAGACTCCGGGGTTTGTCTTTCTCAAAGCGGTAGATGCGAACAATGTAGTCGCGGGAGAAATCAGCCGAACCCAAAGGAAACTCCTTATTCCATTATTCCGCCGTCCTTTCCCCTATACCACAAACACAGTTACAAATAAGTCACATATTCAAAAATATTTTAGCGGGTATGGAGTGGGTCGGCACAGAAGGATTGGGGAATAGAATAAACAAATAATATCAATAGGTTAAAGTGTTTTTAAAAGAGGCGGGGGACATTAACTCCCCCCAACCCCCTCTTAATCTAAGTCGATTAGACCCGACCACGGGAGGGGGGGTGTCCCTTTTCTTGGGGTCAGTCGATCAGAGTCGGAACGATTCGGAACGATTGTCGTACCGACACCCGCCACGGAGGTAGGTGAGGTGGTGTTATGTATAGGCCATTTTGAAACTGTTAATAAGACACGAGGTGCAAGTGGCAAGGGTATGAGGATAATAAAAAGGCAGGTTCTTTCAACTTTCTATCTGGCCTTTAACCCAGTGTACAATTTCTTTTGCTAAAATTAATGCTTCTTCATATTCTTCATGGTTCACGGGTGAGGCAATTCCAGGATATCTCGTGAAGACCGCAAACCGCGTCAGTTTCTCTCCTTGTTTTATTTTCTCGGGAAGAATTATACCTTTCTGCTCCAATAAAGTCAGCAGTTCTGACAAATCATGGACGTAAGGAAACTCAATGCCTTGCTTGATTAAAAGCGCTTTTACAGCCTTCTCTGCTGCCTGCTGAGCGTGAAAACAGAGATCTTCCAAATAGATGCCACTCCCCTCTGTTTTGGCGAGAGCCAGATTACTCTGCGCCCGGTTGAGTTATTCTCTCGGGTCTTCCGGAGGGTACCTCTCAGGCATGATAGACCTCTTTTCCCTCTCGAAGAGCGGGGGCAATGACGAGGTAATGATTATTCCTGTATTTTTCAACCTGTTCAGGAGTTACTATAATCACATCAACAGCCTGGCCCACTCCATGAAGGTTCATATATATTTCGCCTGTAAGACGGCCCTGGTGGAACTCCCCTTTTTTTATAACTAACAAATCTACGTCACTATGGGGACCCATTTTCCCCTTTGCGGCAGACCCAAAGAGAATAATCCTCTCCGGTTGGGCAACCTGGATAACCCTCCGGATAATTTCCTCAAGTTTTTCTTTATTCAATTCCCTCTTATTAGACATTTGTCCTGTGCTCTATATCTCATTACTGGTATGCCATATTCTTACCAGAAACAGGAAAGAGAGTCAAATTATTAACACAAAATGGAGACCAATAATGAGCTTGTGGCTGCAATCTATAAGGATAACTCCCCCTTACCCCTCTTAATCTTAAGAGGGGGGATTGAGTGGGGTCCATTCATTCAAAACCGGTAGCCGAGGCTGAAGCCGACGGCATGGATGAGGCTCTCATATTTTCCGCTGAGGATGGGGTTGGTTACCTTTCTTTCGGGATAAAAAGTCGCATTATAATAAAGGTCAAAGACATATTTCTTACCCTTATACCCGAAACCGAAAGCCAGATTGTGCTGGTCTGAGTCGGGATTGTCGGGCGAGAGGGTCCGTTCCGGTACCGGGCTTTTTCCATAGACATAACCTCCTCTTAAAAAGGTTTTTTCACTCAGCGCATGCTCAACGCCAAACTTGATCAACCATTGCGTTCCCCAGCCCAGATCCATTGAGCCTCCGGTAAACCCGGCTGCCGGCACTTCCCTCTCAATATCAAGGCGGGATTTTGCAAAGCGGGACCAGTCCATCCATTCCACGTCAAAACCGAGCGTCCATCTCTTTGTGGGATGATAGGCAACTCCGGCGGTTATATTGGCAGGAAAATGAATGGTCGTTTCAGCATCGGTCTTAAACCGGCTTCCGCCGAACAGGGGCTGAAGGGGAGAAGCAATATCCTTCAAAGTGATTTCTCCGTCCAGCGGCACATTGACACGGCTCCGATAGGTCGCTCCCACGCTCACTTTTTCCGAAACCTTATAGAGCAGGCCCAGGTTGAACCCCCAACCGCCGCCATTTCCCTCGAATTTGAAACGGCCGTCGGGACCTCCCAGGAAAGACTGATCCATCTTTCTTTTAGATTTGCTGTTAGCATAGATGTAGTCGATTCCGAGGCCGAGGGAAAACCCGGAGAAGGGACTCCATGCAAAGGCGGGGTTGATATTAATGGTTCCGATGAAGCTGTCCGTGGAAACATATCGTGTGAGGCCGGTGTCGGGCCACCTGCGGCCCCCGATTCCAAACGGAGAGAAGATTCCCAGGCCGAAGGCCATCTTTTCGATTCCGAGATCCGAGCAAAGATAGAGATGAAATGGCATGAAGACCTGGAACTGGGTCTTTTCCGACTGACCCCGGGGATTTTCAAACATGCTTTTGATGGTGAGGGCGGTCATTCCATTGTAAAGATGGGTTCCTCTCAGGTTGACCAGTCCCGCAGGGTTGTGGGCGATGGCGGAAGGGTCATCCGCAATGGCCACAACAGCGGTTCCCATGGCGGCAGCCTTTGCTCCCTGCGACGGATTGGAGGCATAGGAGTTTGGTGGGGTAAAGAAAAATAGAAGAGAAAGAAAGAAAAGGTAGTGCATTTTGTGGCCTTTTCTTACCATTTTAATAACTTCCCCCAACCCCCTCTTACCCTTAGAAGGGAGAGTTTACGCCATGCTCTATGCGCTCTGCGTTTTCTTGGTTAATGCGTCCCTGAGCGTTTTTGTTTTTTCGGAGGGTTCGATCCCGAGGACCGCTTTCAGCCTCTTCTCAAAACGCTGGTATAGCGATAGGGCCTCAGCCCTCTGGTCCAGGCGCTGGTAACAGACCATGAGCCCCCGGCAGAATCCCTCGGCCAGGTCGTCCACCTCAAAACCTTTCTGGTAGCAATCCCTGGCATTCTCCCATTGTCCTGCCTGGCTCCAGTGATCGCCAAGTTTTGAAACACTTCTCAGGAACTTGTTTCGCAACTTCTCCCTTACGGGCATCTTCCAGGATTGTTCCGCTTCCATACCAAGAAATTGCCCCTGATATAATGCCATGGCCTTTTCTGTTAGCTGAATCGCTTTTTCCGCTATTTTCTCTTTCCAATTGATATCGGCTTCCTCGAGAAGTCGTTCAAATGCCCAGGCATCCACCCAGCAACGGCAGGGGTCCAGAGTGAGATGTCCTTCCCGGACCTGCACGGCTTCGGAATAACCAATAAGCGAGCGGAGCCGGTGAAGTGTCGTCTGGAAAGAGTGATATGCCAAATCGCCGTTCGCCTCGGGCCAGAGAATGTCAGCGATATCCTCCGTTCTGATCCCCTTTTCTCTCATGATGATTAATACCTTCAGTATTGAGAGAGGTTTTTCCTGCGCCTTTCTGGAAAAGGGAATCGGTTTTCCATCCTTCAAAATCCCAAACCGTCCCAGCGTATAGATCTTTAAGGGCCAGGGCCATTGCTCCAGTTGAAGTGAACTCTTTTCCGGGATCAGATTTCCTTTCTGGATGATCTCCCGGACATAATCCACCTCAATGCCCGCTTCAAGCGCTTTTGCACATAACCTTGCCGTCATAGAGGGATCGCCAGAAAAGGTGTTCAAAAACCTCTGATCTTTTCCAAGGGCAAAGGCCATGTTGAGGAGTCGTAGCCCGGAACCCTCTTCTTCTCGATCGAAGGCAAAATAGGCTTGCGTCAGGAGAGAATTGAAGTCGAGGAGTTTGCTTTTTATCTCTGTGGCGATAAGAGAGCCTTTTTGAAGCTGATCGAGGGCTTCTTCTTTTTTCCCAAGCCTATTCAAAGCAATGGCATTCAAAAGATGGGTAAAGGAGATAAAGACAGGAGCCTCAATCTCATTGACATACTTTAAAGCCAGATCGGTATGAAAAGAAAGCTCAGCAAGATCTCCACAAGCCAATGCTTGCCGGGTGCTCACAAAGTGGTAAATGTGTCTATTCCGAATATCCAATAAATCCCCGGAGGATGGAATACGGTTCAGAGTGGAGGCCAGTTTATCCAGAAATTGTCGGGCGTTTTTAGAATCGTTTACATTGAGTGAACTTAATGAACCATGAGCCAGGAGCGGCTGATCCACGATGTGAATGCCAGTTGTTCGCGCAAGCTCCATGCCTTCAGCTACCGCTTTCATACATTTCTTGTGGGATCCAGTAAATTGATGGTACATCACATCAGCCAGTTTCCCTATGATTTTTAGGAATGGAGGAACGTCTTTGAATCCTGTCAATTGGGATAGCATGCTGAGGGCAGAGTTTGCCCTCTCAAACTCCCCCATCAAGCACCCGTAAAGCACGAGTTGGAACAAAACCCACATCCTCACATTAATCATCTGAGGAGACTTCGTAAGCGAGAGAGCCTGGTCCACCCATTTATGGAATTCAGGATGCTGGGGTTTTCTGAGCGCCAGCGCCGTAGTCATTCCCGATGCGACCCTTGCCCCAATCTCCGGGGAGGGAAATTCCTTGATATCGCGCATCAGGTCTTCCAATTCATGAATCCAGTGGTCAAGCCGGGAGAGATCGTTGTGACTGAATTCGATCCCATCGACAATGCTTGACCACGAAAGAAATGTTCCCTCCATGTTTCCTTCTTCGCGAAATAACTTGAAGGCCTTTTCATGACTCCTCAGGCTTTGAGAAGGGTCAAAGGGAAACCGGCATGAACCGAGCCAGAAAAGAAGCCATGCCGTGTTCTCAACCAGATCTTCCGGAAGAGCAGTCAGCCATTTTTCAAGAAGTTGATTCCTTCCCTGCGCCATCATGGACGGGGCATGCTTCATGATTAATCGAATCAGCCCTTCCCAATTTTTCTGCCCCATATAAATTTGAGCTGCATCTTCCGTCTGGCCCGATTCTTCGAGTAAAAGGGCGGCTCTCATGTTTAAATCCGATATCGTGTCTTGCTCCAGGAGTTTTTTGGCCCGGGAAAGGAGAAAGTTTCGGAAGAGGGGATGAAACTGGTAGACAGGAATATCAGCAGGAAGTCTTTCTATAAAAAAGTTGTTCTTCGTCAATCCGGAAAGGATGGCTTCCCCATTTGCAGCGCCGGTAAGTTCCTCTGACATTTTGACAGTCATCCTCGGTAGGAAGGCTGTCTTTATGAGAAAATCCCGGGTCTCCTCTCCTGTCTGGTTGAAAATGACGCTTCCAAAATAGTTGACGATTTCCTCAGAGATAACCTTCTCAAGCGATTGAGGCTCGAATCCTCTTCTGACCGCATCCGAGATGAGAAGAAGACCTGCCACCCAACCCCCCGTGATTTGATGAAGCCGCTGGACCACTTCCTTTGAGCGAATTTTCGGCGCCCGTAAACGAACGATCTCTCTCGATTCTTCCAGAGTAAAACGGAGTTGGTCCCATTCCAAAAATTCCATCCGGTCATGGGCATGAAGTTGAGCAAAGACTGGCGGAGGACCGCTCCGGCTGATCAGGATGATGTTCATCCCTTCAGGCAGGACAGAGACTCCGCTCAGGATGACTTCATGAAGCGGCGAGTCCGGCGAGACCCGGTGATAATTGTCAAAGACAAGGAAGAAAGGGGGCTTTAATCGCCCATAAAGGTGCTCAAAAAATCTCAGGGTGAATGTAGAAATTCCCATCAGGTATTCGGGGGTCAGAAGGGGAAGGGGCCTCCGAAAGCGGGGAGATGCCTTTTTTACAGCAAGCCCTAAGTAGAAGAAGAATGAGGCAATATCAGAGTCGGTTTCATTGACCTGGTACCATAGACAGGAGAGTTTCCGGACATCGAGGTAGCTGGCGATGAGAGATGTTTTACCCGAGCCGGGCGGCCCGGACACCCAGAGGATGGGGCGGTTGCGGGGCCGGTCCAGCAGTTGAAAAAGTCTCCTTCGCGGAAGGATCCCCACCGCGCTTGGCCGGGTAATCTTAGCCAGAGACGGAGCGTCTTTCTTCACTTTCTATTCCCGGATAGATATTAGAGATGCCCTCTTTTTTTCAGAAAAAGAGGGTTAATGATGGTCGGTCTGGTTTGTAAAAACGACGAAGATTTGAATAACGAAAGGTTTTTCTCCCTGCCCCTAAGCCTATTTTTTAGTTTAATTTCTTACACTTGTCAATGAAAATTTTTGATCAATAAAAAAGGGGACGTCCTGAATAAAATTAGAACTGTCCCCTTTTCGGATGTTGCCCAAACCTATTTCACCCGTTCCCAGGTAATAATGGCACGGACCATTTTGCCTAAGTGAAACCTTGGGTTAGTGGAGGGCATCCAGGCGCTAATGATCTTCAAGCGATCGCCTTCCAATTTTAAGGACCGCACCAGCTCATTGACTGTCCATGCCTCGTTCCAGGAAACATCGAGCTTCCATGTCATCTTATCTCCTTCGATCCGATACAATCCGGAATAAGCATACATGCTGGTGAATGCGGCGGCTCGCTCCTCATCCGTTTTGGGTGCTTTGCGGTCCCCTGCTGTAAACACTGTCATCGCTCTCCCCTCGGGTGTAAAGATCAGATAGCCCTTTGGGTTTTTGCCCAGGATCGGATTCAACTCGCCTGTTTCCTGGAGTTCCCCATCGAAAGAAAGAAGCTTCCAGGTACCCATAAGTTTTGATTGATCAACAGCGGAAGCAAGTGGTGCAAGGCTAAGGGCAACCCCGATCACAACCAGAAGTACTGCCACTAAAATTAGCGTCCATCTCTTATGATTTGATTTCATGGTGACCTCCTCCTTTTATTTTAAGTAATGCTCCAGCTATGAGGAATAAACGCGTTGTCGAATATGTAACTCAGGGCTTAAGCCCTGAAAAATTCAGCCCTGAAGGGCTGAGTTACAAGTTGTAGTTAATTTTAACAACCCATAACTGAGGGGTTACTATTTTAATAATATTCTGCTTGATTTTAATTCCTGGGTGTAATATCTTACGGTTTAAACCGTGAGATTTTTTATAACTCCGCATAACCTTTTAAAACTCCTCATCTTTTAAAAAACCGGCCGGGGCGTAACAATGGACGAAAGACCCAGACAGCCCATAAAAATCGACCTCAGTCAGTTCAAGCTCCATATCCAACTCAAACAAGTTACCGAGTTGACCCTCCATTTCGACTCACCCTCGCGGATGTTTTACCTTGCGGTCATCGCCCTTGTCGTCAATGAGATGAAAAGACTTGAAAAAATCACATCCATCCCCCTGCAGGATCATTCTGATCTTCTTGCCTTGTTTAACGAAACGATTGGAGGGTCAGCAGGGTCATCGGATAAGGAGCGTCTCATTCCGAGGATTTACAGGAAATGGAAAGATGCGCTTCCCGATCTAGAAAATGCTCCCCTTTTCAAGGTGCTTGGTAAAAAGAAAGATTTAGAGGAGGGGGCTGGTAAAACGTATCATTTTACGGAGGCTGAAAAAGACATCTGGGCCAATCTTTTTGAGTACAGGGGAAGCGAAGAGAATATCCGGCTCAGGTTTTCGATTGATAAACTGGAGGCGGGTTTGGATGATATCGTTATACTCTATGAAGGATACCAGAACGAAGAGGCCTGGAAGAGGTTTCTTTCAAGTCTCAGACAGGCTGGCAGGGTTGCATCCTTGGACAGAATGGCATTCCCACTGCCTGACAAACCCTCCATCGCCGTGCTTCCATTTGTGAATATGACCGACGACCCCCGCCAGGATTCCTTCTGTGACGGCTTGACCGAGGAGATCATCACAACACTCTCGAAGATCCCTAAACTTTTTGTGATTGCCCGAAATTCCACGTTTACCTTTAAGGGAAGACCGGTGAAAGTGCAACAGGTCGCAGAAGAGTTGGGAGTGCAGTATGTCCTGGAGGGGAGTGTAAGGAAGGCCGGGGAGCAGTTAAGAATCACGGCGCAATTAAATGATGCCCTGACAGGCCATCATGTATGGGCGGAGCGCTATGAGCGGAGTTCAAAAGATATATTTATTGTTCAGGATGATATTACAACACACATCATAACAGCGTTGCAGGTGAAGTTGACGGAAGGAGAGCAGGCCCGTGTATTTTCAAAAGGCACTAAAAATCTTGACGCCCATATAAAGGTCATCGAGGCAAGGTATTTATCCTACCAGACCACCATTGAGGGGAATATCAGGGCAAGGCAACTGGCAGAAGAGGCGATCGCCCTTGACCCGAATTACGCATCCGCATACAGGGTGCTCGCGCTCGCAAACATCCTTGATGCATGGCTTGGGTTGAGCAAGGATCCCCGGGAGTCTCTGAAACAAAGTCTTGAACTCTATAAGAGAGCGATTGCCATAGATGACTCCTTTGCTGTGGGTTACGCCGGTTTAG
Organism: Deltaproteobacteria bacterium; assembly: GCA_020059605.1. Taxonomy (GTDB): domain Bacteria; phylum Desulfobacterota; class BSN033; order BSN033; family UBA1163; genus RBG-16-49-23. Next base: position 17,553 of record JAGVBT010000159.1, on the reverse strand, counting down.
GTTATACATTGATGATGATGCGGCAATATGACGAGGGCATTGCCCAGGCGGAGCGAGGGTTCGAACTTGAGCCAAATTCCGCTGACGTCGTTTTTGGATATGCCATGATCTTACTTTACACAGGAGGTGATTCCATCCCCTTCTTTGAAAGGGCAATGCGGCTCAATCCGAAGCCGCCTAATCTCTATTTGCGCATCTATGCGGAGGCGCTTCGTGATGCAGGACGGTATGAAGAAGCCATTTCTCAACTTAAAAAAGCGATCGGGCGGGAGCCCGGAGATATCTTCTCCCATATTTTCCTCACCGCCGCGTATAGTATGGCAGGGCGAGATAAGGAAGCCCGGGCCATAGCAGCCGAGGTATTCAAAATCAACCCAAAATTTTCTCTCGAACAGTTTGCAAAGGTCCTCCCCTACAAAGACCCTGCCGCCAAAGAACGCTACATTGACTCCCTGCGTAAAGCCGGTTTGAAATAAGGAAAGTCCAACAATTGATTCATTCAGACAAGCGCAGCACCACGCTCAACGAGAAGTTGGCGAAGCACAGAACGATGACAGTGCTGCTCATCATTGCAATAACATCCGACCGAGAAATTGGCCTGGTGCGATAATGCGGCGAGAAGATCAAGCACCCGACTGTTCTCCGGTCGGCTCATTTCAGAGCGATAGTGTTTGACGAAAGAGCGCCAAGCCCTCTCGTCTTTAGCTGATCTTCCTGCCTTAAGAAGGTTCTCACTGGGAGCGAGGTTAGGTAGCCACACATCATAATAATTGCGTGACGCATACTGACTCTTAGGCACGCCTCTGGGTGGACGCCGAACAGTACCGATGCGCAGCCCTTCATCGATAACACGAGGGCTCCCAAGCTGGACAATATGAACCGCCATGGACTCACCTCCGTTTTAACGATTTTAGCTTCTCTACTCGACCCCTAAAGAGTGTGCAGACAAAGCCCGATTTGGCCAACCTTAGGATTCTTAATTAGAGTCCGTTTATAAATGCACTTTTTCTGTCATGCCGGACTTGATCCGGCATCCAGAAGGTCTTGAAATTACTGGATTCCGGCCTTCGCCGGAATGACGACCTTTTGGAAAATCCTTAGTTTATGGACAGACTCTAATTAGTTGATTTCACGGTTCATATTATAGTCAATAAAGAGGTCATGTCAACGAATCATTGCTCCATCATCCCCAATGAGTTGACGCGGTGTGTCAGAAGAGTTACACAAATTTTGGAGGTGAAACTTATGCCTGTAAAAAACTCTCGAATTAATGTTGTGCTGGAAAATCCTTTACCATACCATCGAACCGTCCCCAATTCCTACGATCTGAACCGAGGCCTGCAGGCTTTTGCGAAGAGAGATAATTTCCCCATTTTAAAGGGGAGCTTAGGAGGGATTTTACTCCATTGCCATTTTAGCTCTATTGTGATAATAAATTATATGTGGAGCATGATCTAAAGGAAAAAGAGTTTATCATACTTCTTGGTGAAGACAGCAGGATCCGACATTATCATGGCAGGATGAAACAACAAGTAGTTGAATTTATGGTCCAGTTAGAGCTCCATATAAAAGGGGAATGGAAACCCGTCATTCGGTATGATACGGCTCATGGGTTTGCCCATAGAGATACCTATTCCGGTCACGGCAAGGTTGAGAAAATCCCACTATCTATTGGGGATTTCAATAGCATCTTAATATTTGCCGAATTTGACATTAGGTCGAATTGGGAACTGTATCGTGAAAGGTTTCTAAGGGAGGTGTTTGAAAATGACTGACAAAGAGTTTTTTGATAAGAGCCTTACATTAAGTTTTGAGTTTAGCAGATATATCATCGCTCACCCGGAGATGGAGGAACAGATTCCGAAAGGAGCACTTGTCATATTGCTTTTAGAGGATGACCCCGTTTTCAACCAGCGGGCAATGGAGTTGGCACAAGCAAAAAAAGAAACAAATCAACCCATGGTTGTCGTGAGAATTCAGAAACTCCTTCCCCCTACGGAATCTCGTCTTGTTAACCCACGGATGGAATTGGTCTCAAACCTGTAAAATAATCGGGGACGGGTTCCTATTTCGGACGATTTGTGCGAGCCAAGGGATTTGTTGTCATATATCGTCCTGGCTTCTGCACAAAGCATGGCAGGCCGGGAAAAAGAGGCCCGTTCGGCAGCGGCGGAGGTCCTCAAGATAAACCCAAGATTTTCACTTGAACAATTTGCCAAGGTCCACCCCTATAAAGACCCTACCACCAAAGACCGCTACATCGATTCCCTCCGCAAAGCCGGTTTGAAATGAAATTGGAGATATGAAATTGAGACCGAGTTCCTATTTCGGACGATCCAATATGACCTTAAATTTGAACCTGTCCCCAATTCTCCGTTGGCCGGACTATTCTGCATCTGTAAGATGATCTCGAATGAACTTCTGGATAGCTGCGACAACCTGGTCTTTGAGCGGCGCCGGGCTTTGTGCAACCCAAACCGTGAAATTGTACAATTCCTGGGTGTCAGCCTTCAGCCATTTGTTGTTACTGTACAGGAATGTGAGCAGGGTCGTTATGGCAATTCTCTTATTGCCATTTTGAAAGGGATGGTTTTTAATCAAAAGGTAGAAGAGAATACTTGCCTTAGCAACCAACGTCGGATACAGGGCCTTGCCTGAAAATCTCTGAAACGGGGTCAACACACAACTTTCAAGGATATTCGGAAACCTGGTGGAAAAATCGGGGATCGGCTCTTCAAAGGAGAGATGCTCCTTCGCGAGCCGGAAAGCAAGGTATTCGACATCAGCAATCGTGATGATCTTCACTATTCCTTGCCCAGCTTTTTCAGGACCTCGCCATATTCCTGCACCGTTTTACGGACAGCGGCATCGATCAGGTCCTTGCCGCCTTTCGTAACCTCCTTGCCGAGGATGTGCGCAATCGTTTGGTCTGTAATAAAGTAGGTTTTCCCTATCTTTGAGGCAGGGATCTGCCCCTTCTTGACCCGGTTGAATATTGCAATACGGCTGACTCCAAGAAGTTTTGCAAGCTCAGGAATAGTGAGGTATTTTTCGTCGGTCATGTTTTCCATCCACAATGCCACAATGCCAATTTTCAGTCATGCATAATGATTAACATATGTTAATATATTATGCAAACATTAACATAAGTTAATTTTAGTTACGCATGTTAACAGAAATGCTATGGAAGAAGCCGTTCGATCTCCTCCCATGTGGCTGCGGTAACTTGAGGGTGGTAACCAATTGTCCCGAATTCATAGTATGTCATAGGCGGCAGTTCGGACATATCAAAGCAGTGCAGAGCGTCAGGATATACCACTGCTTTTACTAAATCGGGATTAGCTATTTTCTTTGCAGCCTCCTGGCATGCCGCTATTGGGGTTACCCTATCCGCATCACCCAGAAACATTAGGACAGGCACCTTTGGCTTCCATTCTCCCCAGAGTCCCCCGCAAGCAGGGTAATAGACGATGGCCCGGGAAAAGATAAGCTGCTCAGTGCTGAACTTGTTGACCGCGGCAAGAATAGCGCCACCCCCAAAAGACCAACCTATAGCTGTAATCCGCGGCCGAAGGCAGTGGGGTCAGACTTGTTTCTTGCTTTTATTGTAATATTCCTTTTCTAAAGGAAGGCAGGTTGTTCTTTTAATGTCAAGAAACATGTCTGACCCCAAGGTTACAATACGGTTAGGGGTTTGCCCCCTGCTGATTAATTTTCTTTCGGCGGTTCCTATTTCTTTTCTGTGGGGTAACCGGCTTTGAGCCATTCTTCCCAGCCCCCCTTGAGGACAAATACATTTGTATTGTTAAACCCATCCTTTCCATGTTCTTCTATAAGATGCTTTACATCGGCTGTGCTTTTTGCTTCGTTGGGTGAAGCGCAATAAATAACAAAGGTTTTTCCTTTCGGATACCTGCGTGCCGGTATACAAATAAAGTCATCGGGTCGAACAGCTCCTTTAATCTTCAAATCACTTGAGAAATAGTCACTGCCCATGCGAACATCGAATAACACCAAATCGGGATTCTCAAGCATTGCCTTAAGTTGTTCCTTGGTCATCATGGGAACATCGGCAGATAAGACAAATACAGGAAGCAATACCATTGTTAAAAAGATGAGCCCAAAAACTGTTAATAATTTCTTTTTCATGACTGCCTCCTTTCATAGATGATAATATCGGTTTTTCCCGTATCGGGAGATGGATAAAGATAAGTCTATTTCTTAAATTCATAATTTCCTGTGACCCGGGCGCAGCCCTGGGTTGTGCCTGGAACGATCGGTTTGCCGCTGGTAATTGGTTTTGATTCGCAATTACCGGTTATCCCTTTAAATTTCCCGGTGCCAAGAAGAAATGGTGCCGTAGCGCCCTCCGGGCTATAGGTTGCCTCAACAATAAAATAATCTCCGTTAGGGGCCATAAACTTTACCATCGTGGTTCCGTATCTCTTTCCCCCCATCACCTTGAAAAGACCGATGGCATGGTATGTCATATTATCGAAAAACTTGCTGTCAAGATTGTCCCGGGTGATTCCTTTTACATCTGTGGTCATCATGGTCAGTTCATCGGTCGCAATCAAAACATTGGTCGTTCCGGAACTGCAGTTTGTGATGTCCATAGGCTCTGCCTGAACAAATGAAACGAACATAACCAAACTTAAAACCACAATAACCGGCACGATTTCCCATTTCTTCATCGAGTTCATGGTACACCTCCTTGTTTTTGATGAAAGAGATAAAGGTTAAGGCAACATTTTTCGACAACTCAGCCTGAACAAGCCCTTCTTAATTATTGTTTATCACCCCCTTTCCCGACCGAAATCAGCTTTTGTGAAATGTCTTTCCTCTCTTTTGATTCCTCATCTCTTTCGAAGAGCTGAGGATGTCCCAGAGTTCGTTTAGGTTGGTAAATGCCTTCTTTCCTTTTTGCCCGACCTCTTCCACAACTCCCACAAGATTGGTGGGTTTGTTTTTCTGGAAACGATAAATTCGAACAATATAGTTGGCTAAAACCGTTTTCTCTGACAAAGCCGGCCTCAAAATCAGGAATGCTGGAATAAATTAGGAATCCATAATTGAGAAAACAAAATCTTTTGAAAATCTCCCCTCACCCCTCTTTTCCAAAGAGGGGTAGTTACCTTTTTTTCTTTAGCACAGGGGGAGGTACAGATCGGGTACAGATGGGATAAAAAAATGAGACGGAGAAACAGGGAATCGGAGAAGAGAGAAGTTTAATAAAAATAGAAGCGGGGAAAAGAGAAAGATTTTAGATATCAATGTGATAAAGACTTATAACCCCACCCAACCTCTCCTTATAACTCCCCCTTCCCCCCTCCCGTGGTCGGGTCTATTCGACTTAGCCTAAGAGGGGGGAAGATGGATGGGGGCGTTATTATTTTAAGAGGGGGATGGGGGAGTTATTATAGTCTTGTAAATCACTTCGGTATTGGAGGAAGGTTCGATGCCGAGGCTTGCGGAGAGCGCTTTTTTGCAGCGGTGATAGGTGGAGATGGCCTCGGAGTGCCTGCCGAGCTGGTGATAACAGGCCATGAGGCCCTGATAAAACTCCTCCGCAAGCCTGTCCACCTCAAGCCCCCTCTGATAACACTCCAGGGCTTTTTCCAGTTGGCCTTTCTCAATCCAATAATTTCCTAACTTTTTAACGCTCCGCAGAAACATGCTTCTCAGCCGTTCGCTTATACCCATGTTCCAAGGCTGCTCAACCTCCTGACCCAGGAATGGGCCCTTATAGAAAGCGATGGCCTTTTCGATCAGTTCAACACTATTCTCTATTTCTCCCGCTTTCCATTGGGCATCCGCTTTTCCCAGCAGATGTTCGAAAGCCCGGATATCTACCCAGCAATATCTTTCATCCAGGGTCAATTGATTTTCCTGGCGCAGGATCGCCTTCTCAAACCCAAGCAACTGGCGAAGACGATGGAGATTGCTTGCAAAAGATTGATGGGCTAAATCGCCATCCGCATCAGGCCAGAGGGCATCGGTTAACAGATGTTCCCCCACTTCCCTTCCCCCGAAAGCAATGAGAGCTTTCAGTAAGTCGAGAGGTTTTTGTTGGATCTTTTTAGTAAATCTGACACTCTTATCATCTTTTAGAATAGCGAAACGCCCCAGGGTAATAATTTTCAAGGGCCAGGGCCAATTCTCGAGATGCCATGGCGGTTGTTCCGGCATCAGGTTTCGCTCTCGAATCATCTCCCGGACATAATCCGCCTCTATCCCGGCTTCCAGGGCCTTCATGCAAATTCTCGCTGTGGTCACCGACCGGTCAATGAAAATGCCCATAAATCCCCGTTCTTTTCCCAGGCTGAAAGCCTTCTGGAGGATGTCCCGGGCTTTTTTTTCTTCTCCCCGGTCGAACTCAAACTGTGCTTTCGTGAAAAGACAACAGAAAGTCCCAAATTCGATTCCCATTCGCCTCGATAGATCATAAGCCTGTTTCAGGTGCTTGAGCGCCTCCGGTAGTCTTCCGATTTCTTGCAACGTCCGTGCTCTCACTAAAAGACAGCGGATGGTTAGCGTAGGAGAACCTATATCCAGGGCTAATTTAAAAGCCAGGTCAGCATGAAGAGAAGCTTGCTGGAGCTTTCCGCTGATCAGGGCTTCGTTAACTTGCAGGAGGTGATAGTAGACTATGTCCAGGGGTCTCAAATTCGGCTGGCAGGAGGCCATCTGTTTCAGGAAGCCCCTACCCGCATTCAGGTCATTCATCTGAAAGGCTGCAAAACCTCCGAAAGCGAACCATCCGTGATATAAAAAGGAGACCCCTGTTTTGCGCGAAAGTTCCAGCCCCTTCCGGACAGCCTCGAGACACTCCCGGTTCAATCCGAAAATGCAGTCATGCATGGCTTCGATATGCAATGTCATCACTTTAACGAAAGGCGAGGCATGCGGAGATCTGCTCATCTGCTTCATCTGATCGATGGCCAAGCACGCCTGTTCCCGGTTCCCCCTGTAATTGTGATAGTAAGCGAGAAAGAAGAGGGCCTGAACTTTAGCATTGAAGAGGGATGGATCTTTGGCCAGCCTGATAACTCTTTCAACCCAGGATCCAATCTCAGGATGATCGGGCTGCCTCAGGACAAGGGCGGCGATGACCGATGATGCGACCCGAACCTCGATCTCGGGGGACGGAAAAACAGGATAATCCTGCATGATTTCCTCTAAATCCTTGAGGTATTGGTCGAGGACACTGAATGATTCGAACCCGTAACCCAGATTTACCGAATCCACCATTCCTGACCATGCTAAAAAGATTCCGGTTGTATCCTTTCTCATTCTCATCTGCCGGTAGGCCTGCTCAAAGCAGGGCCGGCTCTCGGCTGGATTGGCAAAGAGGCGGCAAGACCCCATCCAGAAAAAAAGCCAGGGATGGGTTTCAAATAATTCAGGAGGAATGCTTCGAAGCCACCTTTCCAAAACGGAGTCCCTTCCCTGGGCATGAAGGACGGGCGCATGTTTGAGAATCAACCGGGTTAGGGCGTCCCAATCGCTGATTTCTTTGAGGAGCCGTGCGGCGCTTCCGACCTGGCCATGCTCTTCAAGTATTTCCGCCGCCCTGCGCCTCAAGAGGGAGAGGCTTTGTTTTGAGGAACTCTCTTCGGCACGGGAGAGGAGAAATTCCCTGAAAAGAGGGTGGTAACCGTAGATGGGCTCGTCGAGAACCCGTTTTTCAGTAAAATAGTTTCCCCTGTTGAGGCGGTTGAGTATCCGTCCTGCCTGAGGATTTTCCGTGAGTCTTTCGACCATACTCTCCGTCATCTGCGGCAGAAAGGCCGTCTTCAGCAGAAAATCCCGTGTCTCCGAATCCATGGGATTCAATATTTCACTCGAAAAATAGTGAAAAATCTCCTCCTGCATCGACTTCTCAACCCGGGGGGGAGCTGTTTTTTCACGTTTGAATCGCTCCAGGAGGAGGATCAACCCGACTGCCCACCCATCCGTCAGACTGTGGAGTTCCTGAAGAGTCTTTTTGGGAAGCTTCCCCTTAAATCGAGCGCTTGCGATTCCGGAGGATTCCTCCAGGGTCAACCGAATCTCATCCCACGAAAGGATTCCCATCAGTTGATTCGCTTCCAGTCCGACCAGGGCCGAAGGAGGATCATGGCGGCTGATCAGCAATACATTAATCCCCTCCGGGATATTGGATAAGCCGTGATAGATGATTTCGTGGAAGGACGATTCCGTGGAAACCTCGTGATAATTATCGAAGACAAGAACAGAGGGAATTCTCAATCGCCGGTAGAGGTTTTCGAAATACCGCATCGCAAACGTGGACATACCCCGGCGGTATTCCGGAGTAAATAATGGAAGTGGCGTCCTTGTTTTGGGAGAGGCTTTTTTTGCGGCGAGGCCGAGGTAATAGAAAAAAGTGGAGGGATCTCCATCCCCCTGATCAAGTCTATACCATAAAAAGGGGAGTCGACGGGTTTCAATATAGCTCGAAGCCAAGGTGGTTTTGCCACATCCTGCGGGTCCGGAGATCCAGATGACGGGCTGCTGGCGAAGGCGATCCAGCAGGCCGAAGGTCCGCTTGCGCAGGAACACCCGGCTGAGAACAGGATGGGCCAATTTAGCAAGCGAAGAGCTTTTTAACATTACACCATCAAAAATCCGCCGTCGATGTTGAAGGCCTGACCTGTGACGGCAGATGCCTCCGGGCTGGCAAGATACACGGCCAGCCCTGCAACCTCGTGTGGTTCAATCAAACGGCCGATCGGCGTCCAGGTTGACTCGAATTCCGAGACCGATTTCCCCAATCGCTTCGCTTCATGCTCAATTCGCAACTTGATCATTTGAGTGCGGACAGGTCCCGGGCAGATGGCATTGACCGTGATTCCCTGCTTCGCTGTCTCGATTGCAAGGGTGCGCATTAACCCCAGAAGCCCGTGCTTGCTTGCCGCATAGGCCGCGCCATGTAACATGCCAATCTTGCCAATGACCGATGCGGTCATAAGGATACGGCCGTGGTTGCGCTCGATCATCGAGGGCAAGGCTTTTTTTGAGAACAGGTAGGGGACGGTGAGATTGAGGTAGAGCAATCTCTCCCAGAAATCGTCATCATAATCCGCGACGGGTTTGAGATTTCCGCTGCTTCCCACTCCTGCGTTGTTCACGAGGATGTCAATGTGTCCGAGCGCCTGTGTTGCTTGCCCCCATACCTGTTCCACGGCTCCGTTCTGCGTCAGATCGGCGACGATGCTCTCGCACCGAACGCCCGGGCCGCTAAATTCCTTCTGCAATCTTTCCAGTTCCGGTCCGGAGCGTCCCGTGATGGCAAGATGCGCTCCCTCTCTTGCAAAAGCCCGGGCAATGCCCTCGCCAATGCCCCGGCTTGCCCCTGTGACAAGCGCAGTCTGCCCTTTAAGTTTCACGGCATTCTCCCCGGGCGATCTAATCTTCGCCAATGGTTTCGGATAGTGATGTGGTTGGTGGTTTCTATGAACTCGGTGGTAGTAGGGCCAATATACTAAAAAGGCAATGATAGGTCAAGGAAATTCGTGGTCGAACTTTTGAAAATTATCTATTGTGAGGATTGGAAAAACTGATCACTGATTACTGATCACTGTTTTCTGCCTACCGCCTTTTGCTTACTGCCTTCTTTTTCTTCTGGTTTCTCTCGTAGATGATTCTCAATCCTTCCAGCGTCAGGAACTCATTGACTTCTTCAATCGTCTCGGATTCGCTGGCAATCAGGGTGGCCAGCCCTCCCGTGGCAATCACCCTGGGTTTCGATTTCACCTCCTTCTTCATCCGTCTCACAATCTCATCGACCAGGCCCACGTATCCGAAAAAGATGCCCGACTGCATGCTTTGAACGGTATTCTTTCCGACGACCTTCCCAGGTTTGGTGATTTCAATCCGTGGCAGTTTTGAGGTTCGTTGAAACAGCGCCTCTGCCGATATTCCAATCCCCGGGGCAATGGCGCCTCCCATATACTCCCCCCGGGAGGAGACGTAATCAAAGGTGGTGGCTGTTCCGAAATCGACCACGATGGTACTCTTCCGGTAACGGTCGTAGGCCGCGACCGCATTGACGATCCGGTCGGCTCCCACCTCTGCGGGATGGTCATAGGAGATGGCCATCCCCGTATCGATGCCGAACCCGACGATCAGGGGGTGGACATCAAAATATTTGTCCGCCATTTCTTGTAATTTATCGAGAACGGGCGGGACAACGGAGGAGATGATCATTCCTTCAAAATCTTTCATGTCGATCCGGTCAAACTTGAAGAGGTCGCGAAAGAGGATGCCCCACTCGTCAGCCGTTTTCTCCCGCTCCGTTCGGATTCGCCAGTGATCAACCAGCAATTTTCCATCATAGACCCCGAGCACGGTATTCGTATTTCCCACATCAATCACCAGCAGCATAAGGCCTCCTCCCCCAGCAAACCTGGGAAAATCATAAATTCCAAATATCAATCTCCAATGACTCCAAATATTCCCTTTAAAGTTTAGAATTTTGGATATTGGGATTTATTTGTTGTTTGGCCTGGCTGCGCGAAGTCCCGCCCTGCGGGGCGAAGGCAGGTGCTTGGCAATTGGAGCTTTATTGGTGTATTGAACATCTCCTGCAACCACTCTCTTTCGTTCTCCGCGTCTCGTTTCTATGATCAAGGCCCCCTCTGTATCCACGTCAATCGCCTTGCCTGCAATCGTCTCACCGAAGGAAGTCATCTTGATATGTCTTCCTTTGATTTGAGCCCATTCCCTCCAGGACTTTAGAATAACTGCTCCCCCTTCTTTTAGAAAAACAGTATACCACTTTTCCAATGCTTGCAGAAGGGAGGCAAGGAAAGCCTTTCTCGAAACCTTCCCCTCTGTCTCTTCTTTTAAGGAGGTGGCGATGGCCCGAATCTCTTTTGGAAACATTCTCCCAGCGATATTGATATTTACACCGATGCCCAAGATGACAAAGTGGATCCGATCCGTTTCAGATTTGATCTCATTGAGAAGGCCGGCTACCTTCCGGCCATTCAGAAGAATATCGTTCGGCCATTTGATTAATGGCCGGAGTCTTGAGCATTTCTCAATCGCCTCTGCCGTTGCGACAGCCGCCATCAACGTGATAAGCGAGGCCTGATGGGGGGGAAGGGGAGGACGGAGAATCACAGAGAGGTAGAGATTCAAAAGGGGAGGCGAAAACCAGCTCCTCCCGAGCCTTCCTTTTCCCTTCGTCTGAGATTCTGTAATGACCACCTCTCCTTCTTCTGCGCCGTTGATGGCCAGTTCATAGGCCTTGGCGTTTGTCGAATTAAGCCGGGTGAAATAGTGAATGGTCTTTCCCATCCAATCGGTCTCGAGAGAGGGCAGGACTTCGGAAGGAATGAGCAAGTCAGGGGATTGAATCAACCGGTAACCTGACCGGGTAGATGCCTCGATTTCATAGCCAAGGGACCTCATGTGTCTGATTCTCTTCCAGACCGCGGTTCGGCTCACCCTCAATCGGTGGCTGATCTCCTCCCCCGATAGAAAGGAGGAAGGGCGTCCCCTGAGAAGCTTGAGGATTTCGTCATCCATCATAGACATCTTTTGTGAAAATCGCCTGTGGGTAAGGTTAAGGTTACGAAGCCCGTTTCGTAATTCGGCAACGGTTATGTGAAAATAATTAAAAGACGATAAACGCAGCCTTTTATTAACGATACGGGCATCCTTACCGTTGCCGTTAGACGAAAACTTTATTTACTAACCAATCATCTTATCATAGCGTGAGAACAGCATGGAGAAGGTCCCACGGCCCTGAGTCAGCGACCTTAAATCCGTGGAATATCCGAACATCCGGGTCAGTGGGGAGATGGCCTTGATCAGCGTGATCCTCCCCTTCGGAGTGATCGCCTCAACCGAACTCTTCCTCGCTTTTAAATCACCCACCACCTCTCCCATGAAATCTTCAGGGACAATGATGTTGACCTCCATCATGGGTTCCATTAATACCGGCTGGGCCTTTCGGCAGGCCTCCCTTAAGGCATTCGATGAGGCGATCTTGAGGGCGAGGGGAGAGGGATGGCTCGGGTCTGCATTGGCTTTCAACAGGGTGACGCGGAGGTCTGTCATGGGATAGCCCATGACCACCCCAACGGTGGCGCCTTCTCGAACTCCTTCTTCGATGGAAAGGAGGCAGTCCGGCGGCAGGATTTCTTCAAGAACCTCGGAATGGAATTCGATTCCCTTCCCCCTGACATTCGGAGAGATACGCAAGAAGACCTCTCCGAACAGCTTGGCCTCTTCAAGCTCTCTGGCAAATTTGAAGGAAGCCTCCGCCTCCTTCTCCACCGTTTCCCGGTAGACGACCTGCGGCCTTCCCACATTCACTTCGAGATGGTATTCGGTCATGAGACGATTGACCAAAACATCGAGATGCAATTCTCCCATGCCGGAGATGATCGTCTGCCCCGTATCCTCATCCAGATTGACCTGAAAGGTGGGGTCTTCATCGCTCAATTTTTCGAGGGATTGGGCCAGTTTTTCCTGATCGCGTCCGGTTTTCGGCTCCACGGCCACCGACATGACCGGTTTATAAAAATCAATCGGCTCAAGAAGTATCGGACGGCCTTGTGCACAAAGCGTATCCCCTGTGGTCGTTTCTTTCAGGCCCATGACGGCCACAATCTCGCCTGCTTTGGCCTCCTCGGCCCGGGTTCGTTGATTGGCGTGCATCTGGAAAATCCTCGAAATCTTTTCGCTCTTCCTCAATCTCGGGTTATAGACCCCTTCCCCCACTTTCAGCACACCCGAGTAGATCCGGATATAAACCAGTTTTCTCCCCTCATCCATCAGGACCTTGAAGGCCAAGCCGCTGAAGGGCGCTTCATCCTCCTGCATCCTCTCCTCTTTCTCGCCGGTAACAGGATGGGCTCCATGAACAGGAGGGATATCGAGGGGGGAAGGGAGATAGTCCAGAATGGCATCGATGAGAGGCTGGATCCCCTGATTTCTTAACGCCGCCCCGCAGAGAACGGGAACGGCTTTCATTGAAATAGTTGCCTTTCTAAGTACACCTTTCATCTCCGTTTCGGAGATTTCCTCCCCGTTGAGATATTTCTCCGTCAAAGGATCATCCAGTTCGGCAAGGGATTCCACCAATTTCGACCGGTGGAAAGAAGCTTCTTCCTCTATCTCCTTGGGAATGGCGATCTCCCTAAATTCAGTGCCCAGGCTGTGCTCGTCCCAGACAATTCCTCTGGATCGTATAAGATCCACCACCCCGATAAACCGATCTTCCATCCCGATGGGAATCTGGATGATCAACGGGTGGGCTCCGAGCCGGTCCGTCATCATCCTGACGGTTTCGAAAAAATTAGCCCCGAGCCGGTCCATCTTGTTGACGAATGCCAACCTGGGGACATGATATTTGTCGGCCTGATGCCAAACCGTCTCCGATTGGGGTTCCACTCCTTCCACCGCGCTGAAGATCGCAATCGCTCCGTCGAGCACCCGGAGGGAGCGTTCCACCTCCATGGTAAAGTCCACATGCCCGGGTGTATCAATGATGTGGAGGGTATTCCCCTTCCACTCCACGGTCGTCACGGCAGAGGTGATCGTGATCCCCCTCTCCTGTTCCTGGACCATCCAGTCCATCACCGTCGTCCCCTCATCCACCTCGCCCATCCGGTGAATCTTTCTCGCGTAGAAGAGAACCCTTTCAGTGACCGTTGTCTTTCCAGCATCGATGTGGGCCATAAACCCTATGTTTCGGGTACGAGCCAGTCTTTTCTCTCCGGCCATCTTTTCTATCCGTTTTTTGAACCAGATATATCCCCTCAATATTAAAGGGATTTTTTAAAAAAGTCAAATTTCCCTTGACAATTTGCGGCGGATATGTTTTGTATTAAGAGTTAGAGAAAGGCTTATGAAAAGCGCATTTTATTTCTTTTACTTTTATTTTTACTTTGATAAGGGTCACCTATAGAGGCCATCCCTATAACGGGGATAGTGGGCCATGGGTGACCTGAAAGTCCCCATGGCTTTTTCATTTTTGAGCCATTGGGGAAACCTTATGGCTTTTTTGTTATTCACGAATTACTCGAATAAAAACGAATTTCACGAATAAATCGTCTGTGTCGTTCGCTTTTGTTTGTGTTTTTCGGTTCTTGTATGAACGCTTCCTTTTTTTAACCTCTCCACACCTCCCCTCGGTTTCGAGTCGCAACGACTTAATACAAGGGGGAGGCCAGGGGGGAGTATGATAACAGGGAAGTGCTAAATAAGGAAAGATTGACTATTAGTAATAATAGGAATAATGAGGAGGAAGGAGAGATAAGATGGCAATTTCGGAGAAGGTAAAGAACGCACTGGAAGGCGCCTCATGGGTGAGGCGGATGTTCGAGGAGGGAGAAGAACTGAAGCAGATTCATGGAGAGGAGCATGTCTTTGATTTTTCTCTCGGCAATCCCGATCTCGAACCTCCCCCTTCCCTGAAGAAAGCTCTCAAGAAACTGGCTGATCAGCCCATTCCGGGAATGCACCGTTACATGACCAATAGCGGCTATAGCGAGACCCGGAGAACAATCGCTCAATTTGTGGCTGAGGAGTCCGGTCTCCCCTTTGAGGAGCACCATATCGTGATGACCGTGGGCGCAGCCGGCGGTCTCAATGTGACTTTCAAGGCGCTTCTGGATGAAGGCGATGAGGTCATTGTCCCCTCCCCCTACTTCATGGAGTTTAAATTCTATATTGAGAACAGCGGCGGCCGGATTCGCCTGGTCGACACCCACGAAGATTTCTCGCTCAACTTGAAAGAGATCGAGAAGGCGATCGGAAAAAGGACAAAAGCGGTTCTGATCAACTCACCCAACAACCCCACGGGTGTGATCTATAACAGCGGCCCCTTACAAGAGCTCGGAGAATTGTTAAAGGAGAAGAGCCATGAACTGAAAAGAACGCTCTACCTGATTACCGATGAGGCTTATCGGCGGATCGTCTTCGATGGGACCGAACTTCCCATTGCCTTTCGGTTTTACCCTCACACCCTCAGGATAACCTCTCACTCCAAGGACCTCTCCCTGCCGGGAGAGAGGATCGGCTATGTTGCGGTCAGCCCGCTCTGCGAAGAAGTTGATGAATTGATCGCTGCCATCATCTTTGCCAACCGGACCCTTGGATTTGTCAATGCCCCGGCCCTGATGCAACGGTTGGTCGCTCCCCTCCAGAGGAATTCGATCAACATCAAGGAATACGAAGAAAAAAGGGACCTCTTCTATGATTCCTTATCTTCCTACGGTTACCAGGTCGTAAAACCCAGGGGGGCATTCTATCTCTTCCCGAAGGCATTGATCGAAGATGACGTTGCTTTCGTAAAAGAGCTTCAATCGAAAAGGATCCTGACCGTCCCGGGAAGGGGCTTCGGCAGGCCCGGTTATTTCAGAATTGCTTACGCCGTCAACAGGAAAGTGATCGAGAAGTCTCTGCCGGGCTTTAAAGAGGTGGCGGAAAAGTACGGAATGGGAGGAAGATAATCCTTTGGATCATCTCCAAATGAGTGGTTGAATTCAAAAGGGTTCCCTTAAAGAGGAAGCCTGACGCCTGCTCCTTTTTCCCTGGCCCGCTCATAGACCAGCTTGGCTGTGACCATGTCATCCACAGCAATGCCCATGTTCATCGAAAAAATCCTCTCCATCGGATCTTCACGGCCCGGTTTAAATCCGGCCGCCAGATCTCCAAGATCGGCATAGATATTTTCAGGAATGGTCCCAAAGTAGATTCCTTCTTCTTTTGTGGACAGTAATTGATGGACATCGTCGGAGACGAATTTATCACACTCCTTCATCGCTGAACTCGTCCATGCAGAGTCGTAGTCCAGCGAAATGGCAAGCCCGCCCTTCTTCAGCAATCCGGCTCTAAGTGGAGGTTTTGGCTCTGTGACAATAGGAATAGCCGTAACCACCACATCCGTTCCCTCCATCATCTCATCAGGATTTTTAGAATGCTCCATCTGGAGAGAGGGAAACATACGGCCCATTTCTACGATAAAACGGTTGCTTGCTTCAGGAAAGAGGTCGTAACACTGAACTCTTGAAAGACCGGGCAAGATTTCGACCAGGGCCCTGAGGCCTGTTCGGGCTTGAACCCCACAGCCCAAAACACCCGCAACCCTGCTCTCCCCCCTTGCCAGATATTTCGCTGATATACCTGCGCTGGCGCCTGTGCGCATGGCTGTGATCCAGGCACAGTCCATGACAGCCACTGGAATTCCCGTCTCCGGATCATTTAGAACGAGCAGACCTGTGATGTAAGGCAACCCCTTCTCCGGATTGGAAGGATATCCGCTTACCCATTTGAGGCCGGCTACCTCCATTTCTTTTACATAGGCCGGCATGGCGTGGATGAAGGCATGGGGCCTGGTGTGAATTCCGGGCTTGGGCGGCATTTCGGTTCTTCCCAAACCTTTCAGGCGAAAACCCTGATCGACCACTTCGATCACCTCTTTCATCCCTATTTCTAATCCTTCCACATCCTTTCGGCTCAAATAAAGGATCTCCATCCGCATTCCCTCTTCATCAGAATTATTATTGAAACCATTGGCCATCTACTCCTGGTCCTCTTCGGTGAGTGATTTATTTCGGGTTTTCCGCCTGATAGGCCTGAATAAAGATATCCAGTGTCTCTTCCACCACCTCTCGAAGCTGGCTCAAAATAGGTTTGGAGATCGAACCGACCCCGCCGATGGACCAGGTGACGGCATGGGTAACCAACCCCGGGTTGCGTTGAAGGGACACCCTCTGGATAAGCATCACATCAATCGTATAGGGGTAGACATCGCTTTCTGTCTTTGCAATATTTACATTTAAATTGACATAAAGATAGGGTTCCCCGGGAGTCTTCGCACATTCTTCTCTGGAGAGTATCTTGATCCCCGCCTTTCGGAGCTTCGATTCCACATCTGTCTGTAATTGATTGGTCTTTAAGCCTCCCTTTTCAACTTCGGGAGGTAATCGTTCCATCAGCACCCCTATGCCCGAAAGGCCCCGGAGTGTGGCGCGATTTGATCTAGCAACAATCGCAAACCCGGAATAAGCGATGGCGATGATGAGCGCGCAGACGAAAAAAACAAACAACCATTGTTTACCCTTCATGACTCCACCTCCTGCGGAATTTCGAACGCTTTCTTCTCTATGGAATCAACACCTTTTCATTTTCGAATTATATATACGCCAAGGAGATATAAACTGCAAATAAATAGTCCCACCGTTTCTGCGTTTGGAATGGATGTCCGTCCTTTTCCAGTTAATATCTCCAGAAGAATTCCTCATAGCGGTGAAGGAGAACATTTGAGGAGTTAAGTACGGAAAACTAACCGGCTCCAATGCCCTTGGACCTCGGTCCTCTTCTCAAAAAAAAAACGGCAACCAATTCGCAAGTTGTTTTAGAACCAACGTCCCCTTGTTTTTCTTGACCTTTTCCACCTAATTCCGGTTACATCGAAGACCTGATCCTGTCTTCGCTCCAGACTTCAATGAAATCTCCTGTCCAGTTTCAAGGTCAGGCACCTATTCCTGCATTTAGATTTCGCCAATCTTGGCTCCACAATTTGGGCAATTC
>JAGVBT010000104.1 GCA_020059605.1 Deltaproteobacteria bacterium | reverse complement strand
GAACTTTTTGAAAATCCCTCCTTACCTCCTTTTTACAAAGGGAGGAGACCATGATTTCCCCCTTAGAAAAAGTCGCTTCGACTCGCAACCGAGGGGGATTAAGGTCGTTGCGACTCGAAACCGAGGGGATTTTATGATAATTTTTTTTGTCAATTGACTCATGAAACTCATCTTTTCAAAAAGCTAAATTGATACTGGGTATTGATTTTCATGGTATTTTGGCATGGGTCTTTTCCCCTGCCAAGACGGAAAACGTAGTTGACAAATAAGGATACATAAATGTATATTTATATGTAAACAAAAAAGGGGGCGCTTTCATGTCAGCTAAAACGGTGAGAATTAGAAAGGAGACTCAAGATATCCTCCGGGAACTTGCAAACAATGAAGGCAAACCGATGCAGACGATCCTTGATCTGGCCATAGAAGGATACCGGAGGCAGCGTTTCCTTCGGGAGGCGAATGCAGCTTATGCCTCTCTGAGGAGCAACCCCAAGGCATGGAAGGCGGAACTTGGCGAGCGCAGGGAATGGGATACATCGATGGCCGACGGCCAAGAGGATCAATAGACATGGCTGAACCCGTTCGAGGAGAAGTTTGGCTTGTCGATCTAAATCCCGTCCGTGGCCATGAACAGGCAGGAAAAAGGCCAGGACTTATTGTCTCCGTGGATCTTTTTAATCAGGGTCCTGCCGGGCTTGTCGTCCTTCTTCCCATTACGACTAAAGCCAGAGGGATTCCTTTTCATGTTGAAATCAAGATTTCAGAAGGCGGTTTAACGCAACAAAGCTTCATTAAATGCGAAGATATGAGGTCCATCGCCACAGAGCGTCTTTTCAAAAGAATGGGCCATGTGTCTGATGAGACAATGAAGGCAGTAGAAGACCGCCTCCGCATCCTCCTTAATTTGTAACGAGTGATTTTTCCCAGGGACGCTTCCCATATTTTTCGCAACCTATCAGGTTCCTTAAAAATAGGGAAGCGTCCCTCATTGCCATTACCTTCAAATTATTCTCAATTCTAAAATTGGGGAGGGGGGACGGATTTCTATTCCGGGCGATCGAATAGAACCTTGAACTTGAACCCGTTCCCCATTCCCCATTCCCCATTCCTCTATAGGGTTTTCTTGCCGGGCTGCATCCTTTCAATTCCATTGATGCGGTTAAAATGTTGATCAAAAGAATAGATAGTCGGAATTCTCTTTCGCAAGGCCGAAATAGCCAGAAGGGCATCAGCGAAATCCAAATTCTTCTCGAAATAGAGATTTAATGATTCTAACGAAAGATCCAGATTTTCTACCTCGAGTCCCTCGCAGGATAAGAATTGTGTCATGGTTTCGGCGATTTTCTCTTTTGGGTATCCATAAAACGATTCCAACACCCAGACCACCTCCGCCACGGTGATGGGTATTATCAGCAATGAGATCTTGCCACCCTTGGCTTCCTCAAAAATCTTCAGGGCTGATTCAGCCATTGACGGAGGATCCTTCGTTAAAAAACGGAGGATGACATTCGCATCGACAAAAGCTCGTTTCATTTGCTCTCCTTTTCAAGAAGATGTTTCGATATGTTGCGGTGAACCTCCTTTCGGACGGACTCTATCCCCCGAAAGGTGTGGGTTGCTGGAAGAATCCCGTAAAAATCTCTCAAAGATTTTTTCTTGAGGGGTTTCAGAATGGCCCGGTCCTTTTCTACCATGAAAATAACAGAATCCCCTTCTTCGATCCCCAGGGCATTTCGGACCTCCTTGGGGATGGTGACCTGCCCCTTAAATGTAATCTTTGCTCTGCTCATACATTACCTCCAATATTATTCATTACAAAATATAAATGGCATTACTTTTATGAAATGTCAAATAATATTTGACGGCGGATTTCAAATGATCCCTCTGGGCAAGATCCGGAAGTTTTCTCCCTCCTCCCCGGGTTGACGTGGTGTGTCAAAAGTGTTACACTAATTTCGGAGGTGAAACTTATGCCTGTAAAAAATCCTCGAATTAATGTCGTACTGGAAAGACCCCTTTACCATACCATTGAACAACTGGCAAATAGGGATGGAGTTTCCCTCTCATTAAAGGTGCGCGACCTTGTGAAAGAGGCATTGGAAATTGAAGAGGATATAGCGCTTTCCGCGTTCGCAGAGAAAAGAGAGCGTACATTCATAAAAACAAAGGCATTGAAGCATCATGAGGTTTGGTAACTGTGCCGTTCAAACTCAGATACCATCCTGATGTTAAATCAATTGATATTCCCCATCTTGACGCGAAACTCCGAATCCGCATTAAGAATGCCATTGAAAGCCGTTTAATGACAGCGCCTCATCTCTATGGCGAACCCTTACGAAAAACGCTCCGTGGCTACTGGAAGTTAAGGGTTGGGAATTATCGGGTGGTCTTCAAAATTGTAGATGAAGGGGTTTGGGTATTCGGTATCATTCACAGAAAAAAAGTTTATGAAGAGATAAGGAAGAGGCTTTAACGCGGTCCGAATGGTTCGGGGATGTTCGTAATACGATGAAACGGATTGTTGTTACAGGGATGGGCGTCTTTTGTTCCATCGGAAAGAGCATGGATAAGTTTGCTCGAGCCCTGAAAGAGGGCCGGACGGGCATCGGGCCAATCACCCTTTTCGATACTTCGAAATATCCCTCTAAAATCGGGGCCGAAATTATCGGTTACCGGGCGGAGGACTATTTCGAGAAGAGAAAATCGCGGCGAGTCTCCCGGGCCGATCAATTCGGTCTGATTGCGGCGGAGGAAGCACTTCGATCCTTTGGAATCGAATACTATCCTCTGGAGGAAGTGGGCGTCTGCCTGGGGGCGGGCGCGGGAGGAATGTTCGAGGCCGAGACCTATCACCGGGAGATCCTTCTCAAGGGGAAATCGAGCCCTTCTCTCATCTTTCCTTTCATCCCGAGTTTCACAACCAGCCGGATCGCAGAAAGGTTTGGATTTTCAGGCCCCAGGCTGACCATTACCACGGCCTGCAGTTCTTCCGCCACTTCCATTGGTTATGGCGCTGATCTCATTCGGGGGGGGCGTTGCAAAGCAATCCTCTGCGGAGGAAGCGATGCCCTGTGTGAGCTTACCTTTGGCGGATTCAACACCCTGAGGGCGATGGACCCTTCTCCCTGCAAGCCTTTCGATCGGAAAAGGGCCGGGATGTCCCTGGGCGAGGGAGCGGCCATCTTAATTTTAGAGGGTCTTGAGGAGGCAATAAAAAGAGGGGCCAAGATCTTTGCAGAATTTTTGGGATACGGAATAGGTGGCGAGGCCTATCATATCACCGCGCCCGAGCCCAATGGATTTGTTGAGGCTCGAGTGATGAAAGAGGCCATGGAAGAAGGTGGTATTTCCGCTGATCAGATCGATCATATCAATGCCCATGGAACGGGGACACCCCTGAACGATAAGGTTGAGACAATTGCCATCAAAAAGGCATTTGGAGAGAGAGCCTATGCCATTCCCATTAGTTCGATTAAGTCGATGGTGGGGCATTGTTTAGGATCGGCAGGCGCCATCGAAGCGGTGGCATCGATTCTCTCCATCGTTTATAATTTCGTTCCTCCTACCCTTCATCACCGGGAAGGGGACGAGGATTGTGATCTCGATTACGTCCCGGAGAAGTCAAGGGAAAAAGAAGTAAAGGTTGCACTCTCCAACTCTTTTGCCTTTGGCGGCAATTGCACCACGCTGGTGTTTGGGAGATATTTTTTGTAAAGCCCTCATTTATTGCCTGCCTGCGGTAGGCAGGGGAGCAAAGATCGTTCCGTCAATCGTCGGAACGCTACATTAATCGGAGACAAACATGGATGGAGAGAAGATACAACATACATCTGATGGAAAACGGATCGTTCCGGATCAGCCGGTCATCCCTTTTATCGAAGGGGATGGAGTGGGGCCGGATATCTGGAGGGCATCGGTTCGGGTATTCAATGCCGCCGTGGAGAAATGTTATGGAAGCAAAAGAAAGATAGATTGGCGGGAGGTCTTTGCCGGAGAGAAGGCCTTTCAATTAAAGAAAGAATGGGCTCCCGAAGAGACCATCGAAGCTATCCGGGAATATAAAATCGGCATCAAAGGCCCCCTGACCACTCCGGTGGGAGGAGGAATTCGAAGCATTAATGTCATGTTGAGGCAGAGGCTCGATCTTTACGCATGCATCCGGCCCGTGAAATATGTCCCCCGGGCTCCCAGCCCTCTCAGACATCCTGAAAAGGTGGATATGGTCGTCTTCCGGGAGAACACCGAGGATGTTTATGCGGGAATCGAATGGCAGGAGGGGTCGGAGGAGGCTTTAAAATTGAGGGAGTTCCTTGAACGGGAGATGGGGAAATCGATTCGTTTGGATTCAGGAATCGGCATTAAACCCATCAGCCGCTTCGGGTCCAAACGGCTGGTTCGGATGGCGATACAATTTGCTCTCTCCCATGGCCGGAAAAGCGTCACACTAGTTCACAAAGGAAATATTATGAAATTTACAGAGGGCGCCTTCAGGGACTGGGGGTATGAAGTGGCCAAAGAAGAATTCGGAGAGAGGGTTCTGGTGGAGAGTGAATTGGTGGATCAAGGGGTAACGAATCTTTCTGGAGGGAAGATCGTTCTTAAAGACCGGATTGCCGATGCGATGTTTCAACAGGTTCTGTTACGGCCTGATGAATACGATGTTCTGGCCATGCCCAACCTCAATGGAGACTATCTGTCCGATGCACTGGCCGCACAGGTGGGAGGCATGGGCATGGCGCCCGGAGCCAATATCGGAGACCGGGCCGCTGTCTTTGAGGCCACTCACGGAAGCGCGCCTAAATATGCGGGCCAGGATGTGATCAATCCTACCTCCTTAATCCTTTCCGGAGCGATGATGTTCGATTATCTGGGTTGGAAGGAAGCAGGGGAGGCCATTACAAAGGCCCTGGAAAAAACCATCTCCCAAAAGGTGGTCACCTATGACCTGGCCAGGCAGATGAAGAAAGCCAAAAAGGTGAAGTGCTCCGAATTTGCCACGGCCCTCATCGAAAACCTTTGATAACCGTTCTATTTTAACCCGCCCCAAATTTGGGTAATTTGGATTAAAAAAATCGATACAATTGGAGATTAGAGCACCCCGCAAAATATTTGTTGACAATATTTTTTAAAAAATATATTATTTTCTTACATTTTAAGATTTTATTCTCAAGGAATAAGATATTATGGAAAATTCGGTTTCATCGTTAGAAAAAGGCCTTGATATTTTATGCGCTTATAATCTCAATAACGAACCTCTTTCCGCCCAATCGATTTCTAAACAACTGAACATGCCTATAAGCACCACTTACCGTTATCTGATGACTTTAGAAAAAAGAGGTTTTTTGGTTAGAGACCGAGAAACCAAAAATTACAAGCTTGGATTTATACTTTTTAAGCTGGGGAATATTGTCTCTTCACAAATGAAATTGGTTGATATCATTTTGCCATACATGAAATCCCTTTCATCCATTTCTGGAGAAACCGTTTGGTTAACGGTGGCCAGCGGATGGGAAGCAGTATGTATAGAAATAGTAGAGGCAGACAGAGTTATAAAATTTAGTCTCAAACGTGGAGTAAGTCTTCCCTTGCACGCAGCGGCTTCTTCGAAAATATTACTGGCTTATCAAAAGGATTCTTTTATTAATTCTATGTTTAAAAAGACCGTCCTTAAGAGATTCACCAAAAATACAATAACCGATCCACTTTTATTGAAGAAAGAGTTAAAGAAAATTCGAAGGCAGGGGTTCGCATTTAGCGACCAGGAGGTTTACCTCGGGACGAGAGGAATCGGAGCCCCTATTTTTAATCACAAAGGAGAAATAGTGGCGGGCCTCACGATTGCAGGCCCGAGAGAAAGGATAACCGATAAAAAAATACCTCGGTGCATTCAGCTTGTGAAAGAAAGTGCCCTTAGAGCCTCCTACGAACTCGGGTATTCGGGTATATAGAACCCCAATAGGTTAATCCTTTAATGGAGTTTAGATGGTTATCCCTATGAATATTTTGTAATCGAGAAAGGAGGTGATGATGGAGTAATAATGAAGGGATAAGAAATTTTAATATTAGAGGATCTCATCGGTCGAATTAAAAGAAGGAGGTACGATCATGAAAACTACTAAAAATCGAATTGGGTTGATATTAAGTCTGCTTCTCTTTCTGTTAGTATTTATTTATTCAGTCCATCTTGCGAATGCCCTTGATAAAGGTACTGTTAAGATTGGTATCCTCGCCCCAACGACTGGAACTTGGGCATATGAAGGTGGAGTGATGCTTGAGGGTATTAAGCTAGCGGTAGAAGAAATAAATTCGAAGGGTGGAATCAAAGGAACTTTGAAAGTTGATTTGGTCATTGAAGATAGTGCTGGTATTCCCGCCACTGCAGTGGCTGCAATGGAAAAATTGGTAGGGATTCATAAAGTGCCGGTGGTGGTTGGAGATTTCGGTAGTTCCTGCACTCTCGCAGCCCAAGAAGTTGCAAGGCGTGCAAAAGTTCCACAAGTCACTCCGATCTCACTGGCTCCCAAGATCACCCAGTTAGGAAATATTTGGATTTTCCGTGCTTGTGATAATTCTACTATGATTGCGAATGCTTTTACCAAATATGCGGTTGTAGATAAGAAATTAAATAAATGGTCTTTCATCGCGGTGAACAATGATTATGGCCGTGGTTCAGTTGATGCCTTTTCAAAGACTGTTAAAGAACTTGGAGGAGAGGTTCTCTTTGTCGATTATTTCCAACTGGGAGAGACAGACTATTATTCAATCCTCACAAAACTTAAAGCCACTGATACCAATGGACTCTGTTTGTTGGGAGAAACTATGGATCTATCCAGATTAGTCAATCAATTCTACGAACTTGGTCTAGATAAAAAAATCGTATTAATGGATCCTACAAGCGGAACATTCAACGATAAATTTATCGAACTGACAAAGGCTAAGACAGAAGGGATGATTGGTGCCACCCGATTTATTGCCTCTATACAAACCCCCAAGGCCCAGAGCTTTGTTTCAGCCTATAAGAAACGATGG
The DNA here is from genome assembly GCA_020059605.1 of Deltaproteobacteria bacterium. Classification (GTDB taxonomy): domain Bacteria; phylum Desulfobacterota; class BSN033; order BSN033; family UBA1163; genus RBG-16-49-23. The sequence goes on along the minus strand of JAGVBT010000104.1, from coordinate 21,382 downwards.
GGACATGAACCAGAAAAATATGCCCAATCAAGTTATGATGCAACCCATATCGTTGCTCAAGCCATAGCCAGAGCAGATTCCATTGATCCGGCAGCAATACGAGAGGCCCTTACGAAGACCCAGTATGATGGGCCTCAGGGAAAAGCCTACTTCGATGAGACGAACCAGCTCATTATTGACCAATATGTCGTCGTTTTTAAGAAAGGAAAGTTTGTGGTTGAGGCTGGTCCGATAAAGTCATTTAAATGAGATATACCTTGGTGGTCTCCAAAAGAGGCCACCAACCATTTTTATAAATTTTCATCACTATCCGAGTATCGAATTTGAGATACCTTATCTTTTTGGAACATCTATGTTTCATCCATTCCAATCAATAGGGGGCTTATATCGAAAGGACCCGTCAAAATAGTGCTCACCAGAGGGTAAGATGTTCATCGTCTTTTTACAACAAGTATTAAATGGCCTTGTTCTCGGCGGCAATTATGCACTCATGGCATTAGGGCTAACCATGATATTTGGAATTCTGGAGGTAATTAATTTTGCTCACGGTGAGATCTACATGGTCGGAGCTTTTATGACCCTTTATTTCACTACACTTTTAGGGGTCCCATTTCTATTGGCCATACCTATTTCTATGGTTGGCGCCGCTTTACTCGGGTTAATGATTCAGAAGGTTGTTTTCCGCCCCATCATTGGTAAACCCATGATCAATGGGATGCTTCTTTCTTTCGGGCTTTCCGTATTTATTGTGAACCTATCCATCCTCCTGTTCAAGGCAGATCCTAGGAGCCTTGAGTCCGGCTATGCCCAAGTCAATATCCATTTCTTCGGCCTACAAATCACACTAGAAAGGTTGCTGGCCATTATTGTTGCCATCCTTCTTGTGAGCCTTCTATATCTCTTCATTCAGCGGACAAAGGTAGGCAGGACCATGCGCGCAGTAGCTGAAGATAGAGAAGCTGCCCAGGCTGTTGGCGTCAATATTGCTCGTATCTATTTACTGACCTTCGCCATCGGCTGTGCTTTGGCAGCCTCCGCAGGCTCCATCACTGGGGCTATTTTTTTTGTTTCACCCATCATGGGCTGGGCTCCTGCTATTAAATCATTTGTCGTAGTGATTCTGGGGGGGTTTGGGAACATCAATGGCGCCATCCTCGCAAGTTTAATTCTGGGCGTTTTTGAAAGTTTAGGAAGTGGCTATATCTCTTATGCCTATAAGGATGCATACGCCTTCATCATACTTCTTTTAGCCTTTCTATTGAAACCCGAAGGTTTGTTGGGAGGGAGTAAATGAAACCCCTCTATCGATTTCTTTCCTTTTTCCTTTTGATTATTTTTCTCATCTTACTGCCTCAATTGATTACTAAAGATTATTATATCCATATGTTAGTCATGGCGGGCATTTATTCGATGCTTGCTCAATCACTTGGCCTGATCATTGGTTTCACTGGACAAGTTTCTCTTTGCCACGCCGCTTTCTATGGGATAGGCGCTTATATCTCAGCTCTTTTGGCCTTGAACTTTGGGTTGCCCTTCTGGATCACTTTTTGGTTCGGAGGAATTGGGGCAGGAGTGGTTGCTTATCTTTTTGGATGTCTCGTCCTGAAGCTAAAGGGACATTTTCTTGCAATCACCACTGCTTTGTTTGGCATCATGGTAACCCTGATCCTTGATAACTGGACAGAATTGACAAAAGGGCCCATGGGACTTCCTGGAATCCCGAACCCTTCACCGATTCAACTTCCAGGCGTTAAACTTCAATTTGCTTCCCGAACGGAATACTATTACCTGATACTCGTTTTTGTTCTTCTGATGGCATTTGTCATCTATCGGATTATTCATTCCCAGATCGGAGAAGCAATGATTGCTATCAGGGAGAACGAAGAAGTTGCCCAGTCTATTGGCATCAATACCATGCGGTTCAAATTGGCCGCCTTTTCTATTGGAAGTGGTTTTGCAGGGGTTGCCGGCAGCTTCTATGCTCACTACATCCTCTTCATTAGTCCGATTAGTTTTACGCTCCCCGAATCTATAAACATTCTGGTTATGATGATCTTCGGCGGAATGCAGACTTTTGTCGGGCCAATTGTTGGAGCCATCACCCTAACCTTCTTACCGGAATTCCTTAGAATGACAGGAGCTTTACGTTTGACACTCTATGGCTTAGCCTTAATGTTATTGATTATCTTTTTACCCTCAGGAATTGTTGGAGCCATAAAAGAGAAGTGGTTTTCTCAGTATGAGAAAAGTTAAGGATTTTCAACACGCTTGATGAAAAAAAGGAAAGGAATATGGCCTTGCTTGAGATAAGGGAAGTGACCAAAAGATTTGGAGGCTTAATAGCTCTGAGCGGGTTCAAATTGGAGGTTCAACAGGGAGAGATATTAGGATTAATTGGTCCCAACGGAAGTGGGAAAACAACCACCTTTAATGTCATTACAGGATTTTTGAAACCAGATGGGGGAAAAGTGATATTTGAGGGCGAGGATATCACCGGTCTTCAGCCTTATGCGATTGCCAAAAAGGGCGTTATACGAACGTTTCAATTGGCTAATCTTTTTTTCGATCTCACTGTTCTTGATAATGTCTTGATCGGATTCCATAACCTGTCTAAGATAACGATGTTAGATGAATTGTTAAATACCCGATCTCGTCGTAAGGAGAAAAAGGAGTTGCTCGGCAGGGCTATGGAAATATTGCAGCTTACTGAATTAGACTCCCATAAAGAGAAATTGGCAAAAAATTTGTCTGCTGGGTGGCGAAAAACCCTCGCAATCGCAGTTGCCTTAGCTGCCAATCCAAAACTACTATTACTGGACGAGCCAGTGTGTACACTATCTCCGGCACGTGTTGCTTCCATTATCAATTTAATTATGAAGGTGAGGGATTCAGGGGTAACTGTCATGTTGATTGAGCATAATATGAGAGCCATAATGGATTACTGTGACAGGATTGCTGTGTTAAATTTTGGCAAGAAAATTGCTGATGGATCTCCTGAACGAGTGAAACGAAACAGAGAAGTCATTGACGCTTACTTAGGAATGTAAGATATGTTTTTAATGGTTAGAAACCTTTCTATTCATTTCAGAAAAATAGAGGCTTTAAAGGATGTTTCCATGGAGGTTCCAGAGGGGATCATTGTTGCCCTTTTGGGAGCGAATGGAGCAGGTAAGAGCACACTATTTAAAGCCATCTCTGGATTCTTAAAACCTGTCTCAGGGAGTATCTGGTTCAGAAAGGGAAGGATAGATGGCAAGTTACCTGATGAGATTCTCCGCAGAGGCATTTCTCAAGTATTAGAGGGGAAAAGGCTTTTTCGACGCCAGACCGTTTTAGAAAATTTGGATATGGGTGCCTATTCACGTCATGACGGCAGAAAGGATATCACTAAAGATCGAGATGAACTTCTTGAGCGATTTCCCATATTGAAGGAAAAAGCTAAGGTAAAATCTGGACTCTTAAGCGGGGGGCAACAACAGATCCTTGCTATCGCCCGGTCTTTAATGGCCAAGCCGAAGTTACTTTTAATGGATGAACCTGCCCAGGGATTGGCCCCTCTTGTGATTAAAGAGATTGCCGAAACCATAAAGAAATTAAATGAGTCAGGGTTAACCATTATGGTAATAGAACACAACGTCCGCCTTGCTCTCGGTCTGGCGGATAAAGTGTTTATATTAGATAATGGAAAGTTAGTTTTTGAGGGAACGCCAGCTTCCTTTTCAGAAGATGAGTATACACAAAAAGTTTATTTAGGTGGTTAAATTGGTTTGCCTTCTTTACTGAAGGAGTGCATTCTATAAAGCAGATCAACCCATCTGACGGGGACATGAAACGAATAGGCATCCCGGTTGAATGATTACGGTCTGGCCCGACAGATGAAAAAGGTCAGGAAGGTGAAGTGCTCGGAATTTGCTACGGCCCTCATCGAAAACCTTTGACAACGCTTTTGATTTCAGTTTAAATATGTTACGGAAGTGGATTGAAAGCAGGGTTTTAATCTGTCCCCAATGAAGAGGGAGTCATGGCAGAATCAAAGAAACCGAAAGAGAAACCCAGGATCGATATCTTCAAAGCCTGGTGCAAGGCGTGCGGGATTTGCATTGCCTTCTGTCCCACGGGGGTCCTGGCCCAAGATGAGACAGGGTACCCCTATGTAAAGGATATTGATAAATGTATTAACTGCGGATGGTGCGAGGTCCGCTGCCCGGATTTTGCGATCACTGTGGAGACAAAGGGAAAAGGGAAGAAGAGAGCCGATGTCAAAGGTGAAAAGACAGAACCAGCGGGAGACGAAGAAATCTCTCCGGAAAGAGTTGTTGCTCCAGGGCAATGAAGCCGTGGCGGAAGGAGCCCTTCAAGCGGGTTGCCGTTTTTTCGCAGGCTATCCCATCACCCCAGCGACGGAGATCTCCGAGGTGTTGTCGGTCAGATTGCCCCAGGTCGATGGAACCTTCATCCAGATGGAGGATGAAATCGCAAGCCTCGGAGCGGTCATCGGGGCTTCCCTCGCGGGGGTGAAGTCGATGACGGCCACCAGCGGCCCTGGATTTTCACTGATGCAGGAAAATTTAGGGCTGGCCATTATCGCTGAAGTTCCCTGTGTTATTGTCAATGTCATGCGCGGAGGCCCGAGCACGGGACTTCCCACCTTTCCGGCCCAGGGCGATGTAATGCAGGCACGGTGGGGGACCCATGGCGATCATCCCGTCATCGTCCTCTCCGCTTCCACCGTCAGGGAATGTTATGACATGACCATCCGGGCCTTTAACCTTTCGGAAAAGTTTCGGACCCCTGTCATCCTTTTGATCGATGAAGTAGTCGGTCATATGCGGGAGAAGATGGCGCTGGACAATGAGAAGGAGATCGAGATCTTTAACCGGGTCAAACCGACCATGCCTCCGGAATGGTATATCCCTTACGAGGATACGCCCAGCGGGGTTTCGCCCATGGCCAATTTCGGAGAAGGGTACCGTTATCACGTGACCGGCCTGACCCATGATGTGCGGGGATTCCCCACCTCGAGGCCGGACGAGATCGGGCCGTTTATTTCCAGGCTTCACCGCAAGATCAGCTTCCACTTTGCGGAAATCCAGATGGCCGATTATTTTCAGACGGAGGACGCCGAGATCACGATCATCGCCTATGGGTGTGTGGCGCGTTCGGCCAAGAGAGCGGTGATCGAAGCCAGGGAGAAGGGGTTAAAGGTCGGGCTGCTCAAATTGTCCACGCTCTGGCCTTTCATGAGAACAGCCGTGGAGAAGGTTCTCCAGACCTCTAAGGTATTGATCGTTCCGGAAATGAATATGGGCCAGATCTCCCGGGAGGTGAAGCGGGTCAACCGGGGAGTCGCCAGGGTCGTCACCCTTAATAAGGTGGATGGAACCATCATCACTCCGATGGAGATCATGAATCGGATCCAGGAAGTCATTTCGTAAAGATCATTGAGCAATGGGCAATGGTCAATTAACAATGTTAAAGAAATCAAGAGAAAAAGAATTTTGGTTTCATTTTGCATTGTTAAATTTTCATTGGTCATTTTGCAATGATTAGTAATTGGAGGCATCCTGATGGCTGAGGTCACCAAATTGATCCATAAATACCTTCGGCATGATAAGAAGTTTCCCAATGTCTGGTGCCCGGGCTGCGGGATCGGGATCATGTTAGGGGCCCTGATCCGGGCCATCGACCGGAGCGGATATGAGAAGGACGACATTGTTCTGGTCTCCGGCATCGGTTGTTCGGGAAGGCTTCCGGTCTATGTCGATTTCAACACCCTTCATACCACCCATGGCCGGGCAATCACGTTTGCGACGGGGATCAAACTGGCCAAGCCGAGCCTGAAAGTGATCGTCATCATGGGCGATGGAGATGCGGTGGCCATCGGCGGAAATCATTTCATCCATGCGGCGCGGCGAAACATCGATATGACGGCTCTCATCCTGAACAACAATATCTACGGGATGACGGGCGGGCAGAACTCCCCGACCACACCCTACGGGATGAGGTCGACCACTACTATCTATTCCAATATCGAGCAGTCCTTCAATATCTCCGAACTGGCGGTCACCGCAGGTGCGGCCTTCGTGGGCAGGGGGACCGTGTATCATGCGAGGCTCCTGGACAGCCTGATGGAGAAGGCATTTTTAAAACAAGGGTTTTCGGTGGTGGAGATCATTTCTCACTGCCATACCCAGTACGGCAGGCAGAACCGACTGGGAACGGCCGTGGAGATGATGGAACAACAGCGAGACCAGGCTGTCACCGTAGAGAAGGCCGAAAGGATGAAACCGGAGGAACTGAAGGATAAGATCGTGATCGGCGTCTTGGTTGACAAGGAACTCCCGGTCTACCAGGATGAATACGAGCGGATCCGGGAACGGGCGAAAGAAGTGATGGGGAGATAAGGGTAGGTATAAAAGAACAATGAACGATGTACAATAAACAATGAACAATTAAAATAACAGTTCATCGTCCATCGTGTAAGGTTCATCGTATAAAGGGGTTAAGATGGCTGACCGATATGAAATACGTCTGGGAGGATCAGGAGGCCAGGGGATTATCCTGATGGGGATCATCCTGGCCGAGGCGATCGGCGTTTACGATCATCGGTTTGTCGCCCAGACTCAGAGCTATGGGCCGGAGGCCAGAGGGGGATCGAGCAAATCGGAGGTGATCGTCAGCGAGGAGGAGATCGACTACCCCAAGGCGATGAAACCTGATCTTCTCCTGGTGATGAACCAGAAATCGTGCGATGAATTTTTCCCGGACCTCAAACCGGAGGGACTTCTCATCGTTGATTCGACCTTTGTTACCCAGGTTCCCCACCCGAGGGCTTTCCGGATTCCCTTTACACGCATCGCCCGGGAAAAGTTTAAGCGGGAAATGGTGGCCAACATTGTGGCTCTCGGGGCCCTTTCCCACCTCACCCCCATCGTTTCCTCGAAGGCCGTGGAAGCCGCGGTTCTGGCACGGGTCCCCAAGGGAACGGAAAAGTTGAATCGGGATGCCTTAAAGGCCGGTATGGCTGCCGCCAAACAGGCCAGGAAGGAATGGTTGAAGATCGAACTCCTCCCGGAAATACCCAAAGAAGACCTATTGGATTCGTATTGAGAGTAACCAAGTGCCAAACACCAATAACCAATATTCCAATATCCAATAAATCATCATGAAGACTGAGGTAAAGTGCTAACTAAAAGGCATCCTTTTGTTTATACAGTGACCAGGAAGATTGCCCGGCTGGTCCTTTCTTTTTTTTACAAGATTGAGACAGAAGTCAAAGGAACCCTTCCGGAGGGGGGGCCTGTGATTATTCTTCCAAAGCATCAGTACTGGACCGATATTCCCCTGGTGAGCCTCGCCTTCCATCCCTTGCTCTATTTCGTTGCCAAGAAGGAACTCTTCCGGTACCCATTGATCCGGCATTATCTCTCCCTTTTGGGAGGAATCCCCGTAGATCGGGGGCAATCCATTCGAACCCTGGATTCCTTCAAATTGCTCATCGCCCTGCTGAGAGCAAAGGAAAGGATCGTTATCTTTCCGGAGGGCACCTATTTTCGAGACCAGGTGGGCGCCGGCAAAGGCAGGCTTCTTCAAATGATCCTGAAGCTTCAGGAAAAGTTGAAACTGAAAATCCCATTTGTGCCCGTCGGCATCCGATACGAGGAAAGAAAGGGATGGAGGAGACGCGTGGAGATTTGCATCGGTCCTCCTCTTTTCGCGGAAGGAGAGTCGGAAGCAATCTCACTCACCGAAAAAGTTATGGCGGAGATTAGTCGTCTCTGCCGTTTACCAAAACAGAGTTTGGAGAATCAAGATAAAATGCTCCGAACTCCGAACTCATTACTCCCAACTATTTTAGATAAGGAGGACATATGCCAAGACGGGAAAAAGATCGGGCCTTAGCGAGAAGAAGAAAGAGGAAAAACGAGAGGAAAAAACTTCGGGCCAAGGGACTGCTGCCCCCCCACAAACCCAAAGAAGCCGTTAAAGCGGAGGGGAAAAAATCCGAAAAAACGCCAGGGAAGGAAGCCCTTAAAACAGCGGGTGAGTCATCGACTACAGAAGGCTGACCCGTTGCGGAATGCCCGAATGCGGAATAAGAAATAAAAGGATTCTGCTTTTTGGAATTTAAATCCGCAATCCGCAATCCGATATTATTTGGATTTCATCGGGATGAAATACCAGGTTCCCTTCCTCATCTGTCTGATCTCCCGGACCAGTTGAGCGAAGTCTTCTTTCCGGTTTACGAAATCAATCTCGCTCGTATCGACCACCAGCAGGGGGCCCTGGTCATAGTGGAAAAAGTAGTAGTTGTAGGCCTCCGTCAATGTTTTGAGATACTCCAAGTCCACATCCTTTTCGTAAGAAATATTCCTTGATTTGAGCCGGTGGTGCAGGACCTCGGGTTTTGCCTGAAGAAAGATGACCAGGTCCGGGGTGGAAATCTGTCCGTTGAGAAGCTGGTAGACCTGTTCATAGAGGGCCAACTCGTGGTCGTCGAGATTCATGGACGCAAAGATCCGGTCCTTGGCGAAGAGGTAGTCGCTCAGAGTGACCTGATTGAAAAGGTCCAGTTGAGCGATCTCCCGCTGCTGCTGAAAGCGGTTCAATAAGAAAAAAATCTGGGCCTGGAAGGCGTATTTTTTCCTGTCCCGGTAGAACTGGGGAAGGAAAGGGTTTTCTTCTGGCTTTTCCAGAATCAATCGTGCATTAAACTCTTTACCGAGAAGTCTGGTCAGGCTCGTTTTGCCTACGCCGATCGGTCCCTCTATGACGATGTATTGAAACATCTGTTTTATCTCCAGAAGAATGATGAAGAGAACATCGGTAGAAAATTTTAAATTCGAAACACCTGCCTGCGCGAAGCCGCTTCGGCATAGGCAGGCGAAACCCGAAAAAAGCACGAATGCTCAAAATTCTGATGTTCCAAACAGAAAAGAAATTTCTATTTTTGGGTTTGAATTTTTAATATTCGAATTTTGAAAATTGTTTCGGAATCCGAATTTCGGATTTTTTATCATTTACGGCATGACGAATTCCCTACCCGGAAGCCGGATCGTCATCACCGGGCAGGGCGATTTGCGCACGACCCTCTCCGCTGTACTGCCAAAGAAGATGTGATCCAGCCCCGTCCTTCCGTGAGTGCCCATCACGACGAGATCGGCCGACTCCTCTCTTGCCGTCCGAATGATCTCCAGGAAAGGCTCTCCCTCTTTCAGGAAAATCTGGTAATGATCAAAACCCTCCATTTTCTGAATGTAGTTGGTTTTGATATCCTGATCGATCGCTTCCTTCTGTGAAGCCCAAAACTCCTCTATTTTTTCATTCGTGAGGTAGATGCTGAGTTGTTCGGGGAAGACGGTATCGGGTGTGACATGAAGGATTAAAAGTTTGGAACGGTAGGTCCGGGCCAGATGGAGGGCGTAGGTAAAGGCGTAGTGGGAATTCTCCGAGAAATCGGTACAGAACAGGATTTTTTTAAACATCGCCGCTTTCCTCCTTTCTTTTAAGATTTTTAAAAAAGTATAGAACTTTCTGATTACACAGATTATAAAACGATTTCACAGATCAAATACATGCCAAAATGAAAGAAAAATCCGTGTCATCATTTCTTGGACTCTGAGTAATCAGGAGAGCGTCAAGTAGTTTTCCAGAGCTCTCTTTTTTCATCCTTGACAGGCCTTCATTTCAGTCTTATGTTTTTACATATTTACCACAACTCTCTATTTCTTTGCCAGAAAAATTTTTGCCCCGTTAGAAATCGTGGTCCGCTCGGGTTCGAGCCGTTCGACCTCGCACTTCGCGGGACTCGCGGCCCTGAGTCTGCCGAGGGGCCGCAACGACTGTAATTTCTATCGGGGTGAACCCGACGAGGAGGGGAGATCATGCTAAAGAATAAACAAGTGGGTTTTTTGGGGTCGGGCAATATGGGAGAGGCCTTGATTCATGGGCTCCTACATGGCCATCTCTGCAGGCCGGAACAGATTTTATGTTCGGATGCCAGGCCTGAAAGGCTGAAGGAGATCCGTGAAAAATACGGAGTCAGGGGGACCTCCCATAACTCGGAAGTGCTGAAACAATCCGATATCGTGATCCTTGCCGTGAAACCCCAGATTATGAAACAGGTGATTGAAGAAGTGGCCAGGCATCTCGATCTCACGAAACTGATCATCTCGATTGCAGCCGGAGTCCCCCTGGATGCGATCGAATCCTGCGCCGGAAAGGAACTGAAACTGATCCGTGTCATGCCGAATATCTGCGTCTCCGTCCGGGAGGGGGCTTCTGCCATTGCCGGGGGAAAGCATGCCTCCAAAGAGGACTTGATGATGGCAAAGACCATCTTCGATTCCGTAGGGAAATCGATCCTGATTGAGGAATACCTTCTGGATGCAGTGACCGGTTTGAGCGGAAGCGGGCCTGCTTACATCTTTCTCATTATCGATGCCCTGGCAGACGCAGGGGTCAAGGTGGGACTTTCACGGCATGATTCGGTGGTCCTGTCTTCCCAAACCGTTCTGGGCGCAGCGAGAATGCTGATCGAGACAGGGGAGCATCCGGGGAAGTTGAAAGATATGGTCACCTCCCCCGGGGGGACTGCGATTGCCGGTCTCCATACCCTGGAACAGGGTGGAGTGCGAACCACGCTCATCAATGCGGTCGAGGTGGCGACGGAGCGCTCCAAAGCGCTCGGTGAGATGATGAAGAACAATTTGAAAAATGGGAAACCCTGGTAAGATGTCGAAGGACCAAAACGGATGAACCGGAAGAGTTACGTTGCATCAATTCAGCTATGGATCGGAGACGAGGAGAAGGCCCGAAGGATAGAACGGGTCGAATCGCTCCTGGATCAGGCGAGAGGCGCAAATCTTGTCATTCTTCCCGAGATATGGAACATCGGGTACTTTTCTTTCGATCTCTATTCGAAAGAATCGGAACCGGTGGACGGGGAGATTGCCCGGAGGATGTCCCATAAAGCCAAAGAGCACGGCTTCTATCTCCATGCCGGAAGCTTTGTGGAAAAGGAAAATGGAAAGTTATTTAACACTAGCCTTCTTTTCGATCCCGATGGGAAGTTGATCGCCAGGTATCGAAAGATCCATCTCTTCGGATATGGGTCCCAGGAAAGCCGGATCCTTTCTCGCGGCAGGGAAGTGGTGGTGGTTGAAACTCTCTTAGGTAAAATCGGAATGTGCACCTGCTATGACCTCCGGTTCCCGGAACTCTTCAGGAGAATGCTGGATAGAGGGGCTGAATTATTTTTAGTGGCCTCGGGATGGCCCTATCCGCGGCTGGAGCACTGGTTGATGTTTAACCGGATCCGAGCCATTGAGAACAGCGGTTTCTTGATCTCAAGCAACTGTGCAGGAAAAAACAGAGGAGTCCAGTTCTGCGGCCATAGCATGATCGTCGATCCCTGGGGGACCCTTCTTGCGGGCGGCGGGGATGAGGAGTGTATCCTCCAAGCCGAGATTGATATGGATTACGTGGCATCCGTCCGAAGAGAATTCCCGGCCGTCAAGGATCGCATTTTAGATTAGGTTAAAAAGGGGGAAAGAGTTGGAAAAGAGGAGATTGGAAAAAAGGCCCCGGTATCAAACCAGGGCCTTTTTCTAAGTTTAGAAAGTTTTTGTGTTAGCTTACTACGACAACATTGGTTGCCTGCAGCCCTTTCGGACCCTGGGAAACCTCAAATTCTACCTCGTCGCCTTCATAAAGGGATTTGAACCCGTCCCTCTTAATGGCGGAGAAGTGAACGAAGACATCATTTCCGTCGTCTCTGGAAATGAACCCGAAGCCCTTCTTCTCATTAAACCATTTTACTTTACCTTTGGCCACTACAACTCACCTCCTTTCCACTTTAGACTAAAGTAAGTTGTAATAGCCTTTGGTCCCTAAAAAAAAAGCCACAAAAGTTTTCAGAAGCACTTTTGCGACCTTTCCTTGATCCAAAACAGATACTTCTTACAACCTACAGAACTAACTATTACACAATTATTTTTAAAAGTCAATCTATTTTTTATTTAAAATATCGTCTATAATATCAGGAAGATACGTGTGTTTGGATGTTTTACCCGGGTTTTCTATCTCAAAGGTGACGGCATGGAGTTTTCTTGAGATCAACTGCCCGGGATTGATGGAGAGTGTTTTTCCAATCCGATCAGAAAAAGAGCCTGAAAGCTTGGGCGATTCATGGATATGGCCATGGAGGGTCAAGATGGGTTGATGTGATTCAATGAAGGTTTTGAGCGTCCGGCTTCCCGCTGATTTTTTCCCCTGAATCTGATCCAGTCTGGTCGCGAATGGAGGAGAATGGGTTATATAGACTGTCCTCTCCGGGGAGAGAGGTTTTGGAAGTTGATCCAAATCCTCTTGAATTGTTTCCTGGCTCCTTAAATAAAGGTAGGGGTCGATGGCGGTCAATTCATCGCTTTGGTCGGAGGCTCTGATATAAGATGGATTCTTCTGTGGAGGCCAGGGCGATTCGGGGTCATCCCTCTTTTCATAATCCTTTGGCCGAAAAGGAGTCGGGGGGACAAAAGGATAGCCGACTATTTCATATCCGTTTCTGAGCCGATAGATCTTCCGGTTGAGATCGATCACTCCTTCTACCGGTGCTTTAAAGAGGTAAGGATAACCGAGATCCCAGTTTCCGGGGATGAGAAACAATTGCCTGACATCGGTGGTTCGTATCGCTCTTTTGAAGAAAGGCAGGAGGAACTGGTCGATGAAAATCTTCTGATTTGGGATCATGTCCTCGTAGCGTTTCGTCGGAGGAAAGGAAGGCAGAAGATCCCCTCCCAAAGCGATGATCTCCGCGGATGAGGATCGGGCCAGTTCGAGGAGTTCCTGGTAGAGATAGATTTCACCGTGGAGGTCAGAAGCGTAGAGGAATTTCATCCTACACCTCGTATTCCTCAACGAGCACCAGTTTCTCTTTCTTCCTGACCAGTTTGAACGTTACCTTACAAAAGGAACAGAGAACCAGGTCCCCTGTTTTCTCATCTCCGTCCAACGGGATATCGGCATCACAGATAGGGCATTCCATATCGGTAGCCATAGGTCATCTCCTTCCAGTCTTACATATTGGAAATCCTATAAAAAATCAAGTCTTATTTCCATTGGTTGAATATTTCTCTTGCATCGGAGTCTAATATCTTATAAAAATAGATAGAAAGCCCCGTTTTAACGTCCCGGGCTTTCGGACAGGGTAAAGGAGGGAGTGTTATGAGCCGAAGATTGGTTATTCTCTTCTTATTGGTTGTTTTCTGTGGGATGGCAATCTATTTGTGGGGTTGTCCACCCCCCCTCGTTCATATGAGGCCACCGGAGCCGAGAGTGGAAATTTACGGGACTCCGCCCTATCCGCATGCTATCTGGATACCTGGGCACTGGGACTATCGAAGAGGGGACTGGGTCTGGGTCCCTGGCCACTGGAAAAAACGTCCGAGACCGCACTCGGTCTGGGTCCCGGGACGCTGGGAACCCAGGGGAAGTGGTTGGGTCTGGGTTCCGGGACGCTGGGATTATCGCTAGTTAGTAATGAGTTCGGAGTAGGGGCGATTCATGAATCGCCCCTACAGAACTGAGGCTAAAAAATGTTCGGTCTAGGTCTGCCGGAAATTATAATTATTTTGGTTATCTTTCTTCTTCTCTTCGGGGCAAAACGGCTTCCCCAGATAGGGGAGGGGCTCGGCAAAACGATCAAAGAGCTGGGAAAGATACGTGAAGATAAAAAGGGAGACGAAAAAAAGGGGGGCCAGAAGGGAAACCTCGTCTCGGATTTGAAAAAGGAAGTTGAAGGAATTCCTGGTTTGAAAGAAGCCAGAGAAATCAAGGATGCCGCCAATAAGGTAAAAAACATTACTAAATTTTTTAAATAGGTTCCCTCCCTGATTTCCTAAAAAAGATTTATTCGTTCACTTATCCCATTGATTTCGAGTTAACCTTGTCATTTACGGGATCTTATAAACGCGTTTAGCCAACCGGTAAGCCATGTCCAGGATCATCTCCTCTGCATCTTCTCTATCGACGATTCCTCGCACAACGAGTCCTGCGATCCAGTTGGCGCTTGCTCTGCGCCAGAGGTCGTGGCGTGCCGGAATGGAAGGAAACGCCCGGGTATCATCATTGAATCCCGCGGTGTTATGAAGGCCCGCTGTCTCGATCACCCGGTCAAAATACCGTTTCATGCCATTGGAACTGTCATGGAACCACCAGGGCGGGCCAAGGATAACGGCCGGGTAGTGACCGGCAAGGGGAGCCAGCTCACGCGAATAGGTTGATTCGTCTAAGCTGAAAAGGATCAATGTAAACCGAGAGTCCATGCCATACTTATTTAAAAGGGGCCGGAGATTATGGGTAAATTCACTTTGGCAGGGGATGTCGGCTCCCATGTTGGAGCCGAAGCGATGGTAGATGAAGTCATTATGGTCGCGGATCGAACCCACATGAAGCTGCATCACCAGCCCATCGTCAATGCTCATCCGGGCGAATTCCATGATCATGTGTCCGTTGAAACGTTTCGCGTCTTCAGCATTGGCTCTGCCCTTTAGCGCCCGTTTGAAGATGGCGCTTAATTCGGATGAGCTTAACTCCGAGGTATAGGCCGTCTCGGAGGCCTGGTCCGTTGCCACGGCTCCCATCGATTTGAAGAAAGCCCTGCGTTCTTCAAGAGCTCGAATAAACTGTTTGAATGAAGTGACGGTGATGCCGCTTGTTTTACTCAAGGCCTTGACATGATTACTCCAAACGGGGGTTAGCAGATGGAGGAGTGCGTCTGGCCGGAAGGTTGGTCGGATCTTCCCCCCCCACCCAAGCTTACGGATGGTCTGGTGGTGGGTGAGCGGGTCAGTGGCTGCATCCGTGGTGCACATGACCTCGATGTTGAAGCGTTGAAACAGGGCACGGGGTTGGAACTCAGGTAATTTAATCTTGGCCTCTATTTGATCATAAATGGATTGTGCGTTTTGTCCGGTCAGTTTCTCATCAACGCCAAATACACTGCTTAATTCATCGGTCAACCAGACACCTGTCGGCGTTCCACGAAAGAGATAGAAGTGGTCAACAAATATCTGCCAGATCTTGTGGTGATCCTTCTCAATAGGGCCGCCATCCCTCCGCGGGATTCCAAGCTTTTCGAGGGGAATTCCCCGAGAATAGAGCATTCGGAAAACGTAATGATCCGGGATGATCAGAAGGTCGGCAGGTGTTCCGAAAGAGGTTTTTTCATCAGCGAACAAGCGCGGGTCCACGTGGCTGTGGGGACTAATGATGGGCAGGTGAGCTACGGATTCATACAATTCCATAGCCATGCGTCGCTGTGTTGGGTCAGGATCGAAAAAACGGTCTTCAGGCAGATGTCGCGTTCTTTCTTGACCGATCACTTTGGATGTTACTCCAGAGCTTTTCACGATTCCCATCCGTTTCAACCTCCTTTAGGGATCTTTTTTCCTTTCTTTTTCAAACTTTCCTTTTTTTTGATGAGTCCCCGGAGGAGAATGACCATTTCCTCTTGGAACTGGTCATAGGCGGATTTGAACTCGGAGAGCGTCTTATGAACAGGTCCGAATTGAGACCATTCATCGGGTTTGAGTCCTGCCTGACCGAAATCCTCGATGATTCCCGCCTCCTTTAAGATCTCAGCGAGCTCCGAAGAGGTCTCATAGGCCCTCCGAAAATCTTCCATCTCGTTCAACTCCTTCAAGATTTCTGGAGAGAAGGTATGTGAGATGGAGCCTTCGTATTCCAACAGATTGAATCGAGGATGTTGGGCTATAGCTCTCACGTTTTCCTGGTGGTCGGGAAATTCCGTGTGGACAAGGTTTTGGGAGGAGAGCGTCCAGTAGGTGTCGAAGGGCTTTCGCTTGGAGGCGGGCAGATAATGGATCCGGTCGATGATCAGGTCCGCCTGTTTTCGGGTGAGATCATGTTTTTTCATCAAGTAAGCAAGCCATCGTTCACGATTCTTTTCGGAGAAGAAGATTCCCCAAAGCCTTCTCGCAACAAGTGTGCCTGACTTGCTCATGCAATCTTCCCACATCAGTAGGGATTCTTTTGAGGCCACCTGTTCCAGCGCCTCAAAGATGGGGTCATTGAGGGTTTTTTGGCCATGGCCGTATCGCGTAACAGCAATAACCTTCTCTGGATAAGTCTTTGCCTTTGAAACCTTGTCCTTTGTCCCGTTTGCTTCGGAGAGTTTTTCGATTCGACGAAGGGCCCGCGGCTCACCGATCTTTTTCCTCAACTCGCCAAAGAGCGATTCGAGCTTGATTTCTCTGAGATGGCTCTCCAGACGCCCACCCATGTTGGTCATATACAGTTGGGTCGGCCGGATTCCCTTTTTGACTGCTGCAGCCATCCCCTCCATCTCCTCAAGCAGAAGGGTGGCTTCCTGGCTGACACTAAAATCAACCGTAATATTCGATCCAAAGCCAAGTGAGTTGATTGTCCGGGTGATGGTTCTGGCCGCCGGAGAAGTGGCTGCAACCTTAATCACCATATTGGGCCTTCCTCGCTCGGCATCAATTTGATAACCTGCCAATAGATACTTGTC
The DNA here is from genome assembly GCA_020059605.1 of Deltaproteobacteria bacterium. Taxonomy (GTDB): domain Bacteria; phylum Desulfobacterota; class BSN033; order BSN033; family UBA1163; genus RBG-16-49-23. The sequence continues at coordinate 4,830 of JAGVBT010000104.1, read as the reverse complement.
ATAGAGAGCGAGATGGTTTGCTGCTACAGAGAAGGCCAGGAAGACATCCCGGATGCTCTCGTCAACGAGATGGGCGATGTTCGGATTGAGTTGAAAACTGACCACACCCCCTCCCGAAGTCTCCCTTAGGTTGAAGAAGATGGGGCGAAAAACGTGGAGATTATCCCAGAGGGCCAACAAGGTCGCAAAGAGGGTGATCTCTTCTGCATGTTTTCTGGGATTGGATAACCACCGCTTAAAATTTGGGTGTTGCTTCACTTCCTCCTTGAAGGTCTCTGTGAGTTCGGGCTCGTCGAGGTAGGCCCGCGCCGCAAGCGCGGGATTGGTTGAAACCTGTTCGAAGCCAAGGTGTCTGAGCCACCGGAGGCCGAGGGCGTAATCGTTCCCAAACTTGCATTTTTCTTCCTTCACCATCTGGTAATAGATGTTCGTTTTTATCTCTTCTTCTGCCTTATTCAGAAAGTCAGCCCAGAGAGGTTTCCCGTCGCCTAACGCGCTTTCAATCCGCAATGCTGTCTTGGCAACCATACTGCCGCCCTTTTGCACCCTCTTCATCCTCGACAACCATTTTTCTATCACCGCCTTGGCAAGGGGAATGCTACCCTCTTCACGTTCAAGCCCCTCCCATTCGATGAAGACGTTCCGTATGAATTGTAGGCACTCTTTTTTCTTCTCCTCATGGAGCCAGCGGCTCTCCAGGCCATAAAAATTGAGAGCGGTCTCCAGTAGTGTTTCATAAGCAGATTCTCTGAGGAATACGTTTCGACGAAAGGATGGGTCTGCCAGCTCTCCCAGGGGTCTGGCATTGAAAAAGAGGAGGTTGAGTTGACGAATTACCTCAGAGACGGTTTCACAAAGCATTTCATTCATCTCAGGGAAGAGAAAATGATCGGCTGCAAGAGACGTCCATCCTGACTCGGTCAGGTGAACGATGTGAGCCGCATGGTCGTCGTTGATGGGAGGGGTCGTTTCAAGAGAGAGCCTCTTGGGACGATTTGAGTTTACAAGCCGATGGATCGTCTCTTGGGTTATCCCTTTCATCCTTCTCCTCCGATCGAACGTAAATGTTTTTCAAAATGTCTTTTAAGAAGAGACCCGTAGTCTTCCTCATATCTCGAGAGAAGATGGTACAGATTCCTCCGGAAGAGGCTCCCTCCCGTGGGTGACTTTGCATTGAGGAGGAAACCATAGGTGATATGGAGGAGTTGCCTGGCCTCCTCGTGGTCCAGAAGAGAAGGAATATCCTGATCGGATAAGCCTTCGATCTCCGGGAGTTGAGAGAGTTTGGTTGTTACATGATAGAGCCTGGAGGCCTCGTCAAATTTGGAAAGAGCATATTGATGCATCTCCCGGAAGAGAGAGGGATTAAACATGGCAACCAGACGCAACGCTTCGAGCCAACTTGTCCCGGCGGTTTTTAGATGAAGCCTTCCCCCTGCCAATTCCCCCATGTGAGGGAAGACAGAAAATTTGTCACTTCCGGAATGGATGGAGAGTTTATAATTCCCATAATCTCTGGCAATGAGGACATGTTGGTAGAAATGTCTGCGGAAGGATTCGATGCCTCCGCGGTAATCCACTCCTTTTTGAAACTCACCGACAAACCGGGGGGCCAGGGAATCCACCCGGACCCCCCTCTGGCTTAGCTGAAGGATGAAGAAAAAATGATTTTCAGCGGAGGTGGGAAAAGGAGTTTCATCCACAGAGACCTCAAAATCGATGGGGGCTTGATTTCCTCTTTTAGACCGAATCCATTCATAGACCTCTTCCGTAAAGTCAATGGCCCGATGAAAGAGAAGGGTGTTTCTTTTCACGCCTTCCTGATCGAATTGAATGGAGAGTTCTCCGTAGTCCCCTTTTAGCAAAAAGGTTTTACCCAGGAAAAGATGGAACAGGACTGCTGCATCTCCTTCATCGATCTCCTCCTTGAATTTCCGGTCGACCTCTTCCCTCGAACCGAGATAGGCAATAAAATCGAGCTTCTCGGAGAGATCGAGCGTGACCATGGACACACCGGCCTCCAGGGCGCTTTGAACCTCTGCCGTGAATTTCAAATGATCTCCGTCCGCTCCATAGCCTTTCCTGTAGTTTTCTTGGAACACGGACCAGGCGGCATCGCGGACCACCTCTCTGAAATTTCTTCCCGTTTGGGTGTTTTCCCTGACGGATTGTTGCGCCAGGACAGGACGTACATTGAATTTTGTGACGGCCTGGAGGTGACCCGGAGTGGCTACCCCAAGGCGATCTCCCATGCCAATCGTGAAAGGATGTTTCCGGAGAGGGACAGGACGGGTGTATGGGAAAAGGGCCATGAGACATTCCGTATTTTCGGAGGAGAGATTGCACAATTTCAGCGAGGAGGTCCGATGATAGCATTTCCCTTGAAAGTCATCCTTCAAGACGCGGTTTTTCTCTCCGCCGACCACGAGCTGTTTGCCTTCGGGGGTTCGGATCAGGCCGTACGTTAACCCATTCAAAGAACAGACAGATCTATGATAAATTTTCAGAAGATCAATAGGGAATTCTTTAACCATTTTGGATAGATGATGGTTGGCGGAAAGCGGCTCGACATTATTCAATTTCACAACCTGTTCCTTCCAGTACAACAGATAAAAGATCAATCTGTGTTATACTGGGGAATCATTCGTTTTCTTAGCTGAATCCGTCTTTTATTAAAAAAAAGCTAACCAGACAGAGGAGCCCGTGTCTTACCTTTTACCCCTTGATTCACCACGGAACCCGGCCACCTTCCGGTCAGAACATCTGAAACATTTTGGGCCGTTCTCCGCTTCAATTCACTGATCGACTCTTCCGAATAGAAACCGACATGCGGAGAGAGAATGACGTTTTCCATTGCGAGCATGGGATTTACGGAATCGGGCGGTTCTTTCTCCAGCACATCGAGCCCTGCACCGGTGATGAGACCTTCTTTCAATGCCTGAATCAGAGCCTTTTCGTCGATAATGGGGCCTCGTGAAGTGTTGATCAGGAGAGGTTTCTTCTCCATCTTTTTAAATTCTTTTTCTCCGATCAGATGGCGGGTCGAGTCATTTAAGGGACAGTGGATGGAGAGGATGTCTGATTCCCTGAGAACCGTATCAAAGTCTTTAAGCTTAATTCCTTCAGGAGCTTCTTTAAGATAAGGGTCATAAGCAATGACCTTGACCCCGAAAGGGGAGATCATCTTTGCCACCTCAAGGCCGATCTTTCCTGATCCAACCAGGCCAAGTGTCTTTCCCCTGACCCGGCCAATGGGGATGCCCTGACGAAAATCCCATTGATTCGATTTCACTTTTCGATCGAAAAAGGCTGTTTTTCGGACCAGCGTTAGAATCAATGCAACCGCATGGCTCGCCACCTCTTCAATGCAGTAATCCGGCACATTGGCGACGATGATTCCAAGGTCGGTCGCCGCCTTCAGATCAATCGAGTCCACGCCGACCCCGTAACGGGCAACGACCTTGCATTTCGGAAGATTTTCAAGCACCCTGCGCGTCAGGAGGGCATACTGGTTTAATAGCCCGTCTGCATCTTTACAGGCACGGATGAGTTCTTCCTCTCCCCTGACCTGAGCCAGGACCAGCTCTGCTCCGAGCCGGGCGAATTCCTCCTTCTCCTCCTCGACGGAGCCATGATCACAATCGGTAATAACCACCTGGTGGGGATACTGTTTCATTTGGGCCTCTCTGCTACGGAATCAAAATGACTTTGGCGGCCTGGAGATTTTCTAAGAGATGGAACGCCTCCTCCCATTTTTCAAGAGGAAGTTTGTGGGTAATGATTTTTTCTGCCGGGAGAAGGCCCTTCGAAATCATGCCGATCGCTTTTTCCCAGGCCGTCCAGCTGCTGGAGAAGCAAAAGTCATACCGGAGGGCTTTGAAGATTCCCCGATCGTATGGGATGGGGACCTCCTCCTTCCCTGATATTCCGATCGCACAGATCCTTCCCAATCTCCTGACCATTTCAAAGGCCTGCGAGATGGCCCTTCCGCTTCCGGACGTCTCAATCAAGATATCCGACCCAAGTCCGCCGGTCAACTGCAGGACTTTTTCGATAGGATTTTCTTTTTCGGCATTGATGGTGAAATCGGCCCCCAGCTCCCTTGCCTTTTGAAATCTCATTCCCTCGTCGGCATTCGTTCCGGTCACCGCTACCATTTTTGCCCCCGCAGCTTTTGCAATCGCAAGGGAGATGAGGCCAATGGGACCAGGGCCGGTGATGACCGCCGATTCCCCTGCCTGGAGCTGAGATCTTTCAAGGATTGATGTCACACAGATTGCAATCGGCTCAATGACTGCTCCTGCCTCAAAAGAAATATTATCGGGAAGAGCGTGGAGAAGCCGGGCAGGGCCTGCCACATATTTTGTGTAGGCGCCGTTGATTCCAATGCCATAGGGCCTCTTCTGTTCACAGACCTGGGGAAATCCACTCTGGCAGATATAACAGACGCCACAGGAACCGGTCCGCGTTTCACTGACGATGCGGTCTCCGACTTTCCAACCCTTTACCTCTTTCCCAGCATCAACAATCACCCCGGAGAATTCATGGCCCAAAACGACCGGAGGCCAGTAAGGGTGGCTGTCATGGTAGATGTGAAGGTCGCTTCCACAGACCGATACCGCCTTGACCTCGATCAGGACATCATCCTCCTTCGCGATCTTGGGTTCGGGGATATCTCGAACCTCCATCAATCCTTTTCCTTTTCCGTACTTCACCACGGCTTTCATTTTAGCTCCTTTTAACTGTAGCGCCCTCATTTCATGGGGGCGAATTTTCCATTTCCGTCGGCAATAAATGCCGACGCTACGTTTTCTGTTTTTTGATCAATGG